>JBGOWQ010000039.1:0-8587 GCA_041478715.1 Thermodesulfobiota bacterium
AACGGGAGCTTCGAGCAAGTATTGACCCGTGAAGGTCCGCAGGAAGGGAAAATCCCGCAGTTCCTTGATCCGCGCGACCACTCGTTTGACGCTTTCCTGGATCTGTTCCTTGGTTTTTAAATCCCTGACCACGACGATCTCCCAGGGTTGGGAATTGGCGCTGGAAGGAGCCCATCTGGCAGCTTCTACAATATTGGCAATGACTGCATCGGGTACCGGATCCGATTTGAAAGCACGGATCGACCGCCTTCGTTTCATTAATGCGAGCAATTCAACGATTGGTTCGCTCATGGGCACTCCTTCACTGGGCTGACTTCTCCGCAATGGTCAGCGCTTTTTCAAAGGCTTCCAGCGTTCTTACTGCTTCCTTGCGGGTGAAACAAAGAGGGGGTTGGAAACGAATTCGGTTGTAGTAAAGACCGCCGCGTCCGATGAGAACCTTTTCCTTTAAGGCTTCGTCCAATATTTGTGTAAGGATGTCATTGCCGGCAGGCGTGCGCCTGGCCTTATCAAGCGTGATTTCCGCACCAATCAACAACCCCTTGCCTTCCACGTCGTCCAGGAAGGGGTGATGCTTGCTCATTTCCAGCAAAGCGCTCTTGAAGAACGACCCTACTTCCGCCGCGTTTTCCGTCAGATTCTCTTCTTCCGTCACTTCTATCGCAGCCAGCGCGGCTCGGCAACTTACAGGATTGCCGCCGAACGTCGCGAAGTCAGGACCGGGGAACGTGTCAGCCACGTCGGAGCGAGCCAAGACCGCACCGATCGGCATCCCGCCACCAAGCCCTTTGGCCAAAGTCACCACATCGGGCTCGACACCATAGTGTTGGATTCCGAACATTTTTCCCGTTCGGCCAAAACCGGTTTGGACTTCATCCACGATCAAGAGAATCTGGTTCTCGGCCAAGATTGGTTGCAAAACCTTGAAGTACTCCGGAGGTGCTTCCACTACACCGCCGATCCCCTGTATTGGCTCCACCACGACCGCAGCGGTGCGGTTGCTGGTCTGCGTCTTAAGGGCAATCTTCAGATAGTTTGCACAAGCGTAACCGCACTCGCTGTAATGCTTGTGCCCGAGCGAACATCGGTAGCAGTGATACATCGGCAAATGGAGAGTTCCGGGCATGAAAGGTCCCAGTCCAGAACGCCAGGCGCCTAGCCCTGTGATGCTCATCGTGAAACCGCCGCGGCCATAAAAGCCGTTCTGCAGCCCGAAGATCTCAAATTTCTTTGAAGCAATGCGGGCCAGCGTGATGGCATGTTCGTTAGCTTCCGTGCCGGAATTGCAGAAGAAACTCTTCGCTTTTCCCCGATCCATCGGGGCAATCTCGGCCAGTTTCTTGGCTAAGAGCGGCATCGGCACCGTCCGATAGAGCGTAGATAGGTGGGTGAGTTTGGCTACCTGATCCTGTACCGCCGCAACCATTTTGGGATGAGCGTGACCGATATTGATCACTGCGACTCCACTGAAACAATCCAGGTATTCCTGACCCTCAATGTCCCAGAGGGTTGAGCCTTGCCCTTTGACGAAGACTTTATCGTTCCAAGCCTCCACGCTCTTCATCAGGTACTGTTCCTGCATACGAATCACTTCTGCTGCGGTTAGGCTGTTCTCAACCATGTCAACCTCCTGCCATTCGGGATCTTTTCATCGGTTCTTTCTGGCTTGAATTACCTTGTTGGCCGCGCGGGTGGCGTCCTCTATGATTTGGTTCTCGTCAGCGGTGAGGAGTTTCTTGCCCTCCATCAGGATCTTTCCGTCAACGATGGTCGTGTCGACATTATCCCCATGAGCCACGTAAACAAGATGAGCCAACACATTTGAGTTCTTCCCCAGGAAGACGGGAGTCAAGGCCGGGGTCCAGGTGTCCACCAGTATTACGTCAGCCTTCTTGCCGGGTTCCAAAGAACCGATTTCCTTCTCCAGGCCTAATGCTCTTGCGCCATTGATCGTGGCCATTTCCAAAATCTGCCAGGAAGGCAGCAGGCTTGCATCGGTATGGATTGCTTTTTGAAACAGTGAGGCGTACTTCATCACTTCAAACATGTCGTTGTTGTTGTTGCATGGTGCATCATCGGTGCCAAGGCCGATATTAATGCCCGCATGGAGGTAGTCGATGGTTCTGGCGATCCCGTTTCCCAGCTTTGCATTGGATACCGGATTATGGGAAATATGGGTGCCTGTCTTGGCAATCAGCTCGATCTCCGGGTCCGAAAGCCATACACAATGTGCAGCGACTACATCCGGACCCAACAATCCCAGGTCATAGACAAATTCAACCGGAGGTTTTCCGTATTTCTCCCGGCATAATTGCACTTCCCCTTTGGACTCGTTGAGGTGGACATGCACCCCAACTCCGTACTTATCGGCTAAATAGCGACATTTTTTGATATATTCGGCGGAGCAGACTGGAACCCACTCGACTCCAAAAACAACCTTGATCCGTCCGTTTGCCGTATTATTTCGCTCCAAGAAAGCCTTCTCGTTATCCTCCAATGTTTCCTGACCTTCGATCAGATCCGCTCCCTCGCTGGAAAGGACTGCCCGAATCCCGATCTTTTCTGCGGCATCTGCCAAGGAAGGTAGTTTGATGTACATATCATTGACGGTAGTCGTGCCACCCATAATCACTTCCGAATAAGCCAGCATTGCGGTTTTATAGGCATCATCAGGAGTCATAGCGGCAAGCATTGGATAGTAGATTGTATCTAGCCATTCTTCCAGGCCGAGATGCTCCCCAACTCCTCGCGAAAAGTTGTCGGCGTGAAAATGTAAATTGACAATCCCCGGCATCACAATTTTGTGGGTAGCGTCGATTTCCTTCTTGCCTCTGTACCGTTCCCTCAATGGACCGGTCGCGCCCACTTCGACGATTTTTCCTTGATCAATCGCGATTGCCCCATCTTCAATCATGGTGCGTTGTGGATCCACTACGACAACGATTCCACTGTGGATCAAGAGATCAACTGTCCTTTGCTCCGGCATAATGTAACCTCCTATTCTTCCATCAATGAGTGTTGTCTTCTTTGCTGTCATGATTCTTTGATGAATAATCCACAGCTGCGGCAACGGCTTCTTCGATTTTCCGATATCCCGTACAGCGGCATAGATTTCCGGAGAGGCCCCTGCGGATTTCCTCTCTAGTCGGCTGTGGATTGTTGTCAAGCAAAGCTTTTGCCGAGAGGATCATGCCCGGCGTACAGAATCCGCATTGAAACGCTCCCGTTTCGATAAAAGCTTTCTGCAAGGGGTGAGGATTCTCTTTCGTTCCCAAGCCCTTGGCCGTCACTACCGCGCTTCCATCAACCTGGAGCGCAAGCACCAGACAAGAATCAACCGCCATGCCGTTCAGGATCACAGTGCAAGCGCCACAGTCTCCTTTTCCACATCCGTGCTTAACTTCTGTGCAATCGAGTTCCGTCCGCAAGAATTCCAATAAAGTTTGCCCAGGAGTAGCCCAACCAGAACGCCATGTCCCATTGACCTGAAGTCGGATCTTCTTCATGCCTGGCTCCCTTCCAATCTTGCGACGGCTTGCTCCAGAGTTTCGCGTACGATGACAGCCACAATCTGTTTTCGGTACCGGCCGGAGCCTCGTAAGACGGAATCGCGCGGCTGGGCTTCCTCACAAGCCGCATCTGCACAAGCTGCAAGATTCTCCAAAGAAAGAGATTTCCCCAGAAGAAATGCTTCAGCTTGACGCGCGCGCAAGGGGGATTCGGCGACAGGTCCTATTGCGATTCGGATCCCTGTGCATTGATTCCCTGTTTGCGACATCCAGACAGCGCAGTTGAGTTGTGGTAGTGCCAGCGCTTTCCTCTTCGTCATTCGCCGAAATGCTGAAACTTCCCCGGGGCGTCGCGCTACCAATTCAATGCTCGCAATCACTTCAGCGCTGGGATCGATATTGGAGCGGCCCACTCCGGCATAAGACTCAGCCAGCATCAGCGTGCGCTCTCCGAGTTTTCCGAAGATTTTCAAGCGGGCATCGAGGGCCAACAAAGCAATGGCTCCGTCTGCTGCTGGTTGGGCGGAAACGATATTTCCAGCCAAGGTCGCGCGATTGCGAATCTGGGGTCCACCCACCCAAGAGCAAGCCTCAACCAGGGCCATTGCATCTTGTTTCAGCAATACGGAACTCTCCGCTTTGACCATGGTCACCAGCGGACCAAGACAAATCCACTCTCCTCTTTTTTCGATCCGGTCTAATCCAGGAACATGGCTGATATCAACCAAAACCTCGAATTCGTTCGTTTGGTCGCGAATTTCCAGGATCAGGTCGGTTCCTCCGGCAATCAGACGGGCCTTGCCGCCCTCGGCATGCAGCATTTCCACTGCTTCCGCTAGGCTGGACGGGAAAAGATGATCGCGAATTTGCATAAGACTTTATCCCTCGACGAACGCGACGGCCCTGACGTAGCCGGCACTGCCCCGGTAGAACTTGATCGGGAAACCAAAGAACTTGAATCCAAATGCCGGCAACTGATCCAGATTCGCTAGTTTTTCGTAGTGGGCATATTCCTTCCGGGTGCCCAACAGATGGCAGGGCCAGAGGTATTTGGGATCGCGGCCATGTTCTTTGTATTGTTTCGACCAGTGATTGTAGCCAATATCAAAACTCCAGGAATCGGTTCCCACCGTCTTGATCCCTTGATCCAATACCCATTCGAGGGCATCGGCTGAGAGATGGCCACCGTGATCCGCATAGTTGGGCTGTCCCCATAGTTTGTCGTTTCCCGTCATCGTCAAGAAAATGTCCATTGGTTTCAGGGTGTAGTTGATTTTGTGCAACCGATCCTTTAGTTCCGTCGGAGACAATTGATACCCGTCAGGAAGATCTCGAATATCTACTACCAGGCCATCGCCAAAGCACCATTCCAGTGGCCAGTCTTCGATCGTTTTTGGCGTCTTGCCCTCGCAGAGTGGACCCATGTGCCACGGTGAATCCATGTGGGTTCCCGCGTGAGTGGTCATTTCGATGAAATCATCCGCCCAGGCCTTGCCGGGGAAGGGCCAGTCTTTCGGATCGATATCATAGTATTTCTGATCTTCCTTGGCCCCATTTTCATGGGATAGATTCGTAATCCGCACATTCATCAATGGACTGGGGTCGGTGGCTGTTACCATGGATAAATCGATGATCTTCATGTTTCCTTTTCGTTCTCCTTTCGTAATGAACCAGTTGCGTTTGATCTTCCCGTTTGAAACTCTTGCATCGCATCTTGGAAGCATTGGATCGGGGCGCGAAAAATACCTGCTCCAATTTGCCCTACTCCAGGCAGATGGTGCGCGATGCCCGTGTTGATTACAGGCGTGATTCCCAAATCCACCACTTTGCGAATGTCGACGCCCAGTGGAGTACCCCGGAAATTGAGAGTGGGAATCTTATAATGAGGATGCTCCCCCGCGGTAATCGCATACATCTCTAAGGTAGTTTGAACTGCATCCTGCGTGGTTCCCCCTACAAAACTCGTAATGGCTGGTGCTGACGCCATAGCCACTCCGCCAAGCCCAGCTGCTTCAGAAATGTATGAGTCTCCCATCACCGGATTTGCATCTCGCATACTGTATCCTTCGAAATACCGACCTTGGGCAAAAGGGGCTGTAACAAGAAACCATCGACAGCCGAACATTGCAATTTGAATGCCAAATTGAACTCCGTTGCCGGCCATGCAAGATACCAAGGTGCAATCTCTCAGTCCGACGATACTTTCCAAAGTCGCTTTGCTTGCTGCCATAGAAAGGTTGAGGAAGAAATGATCGTTGCTATCCAGAAAGAGCAAGGCTTCCGCGACTTGCTCTCGGGAAAATGATGTTCGCACCAACCAAGGTGCCAATCGCCGGATCAAGAGGGAGGTGGCGGATTTATTTCGATTGTGACACTCGTCTCCGCGTTGTACGGCACGAGCTACAATGGATGAAATTTCAACCGGGTCACCCAATTCCAGCGCCTGCTGGAGCATTGGTGCCAAGATGTTACCCAACCAATGCAGGCGGCCGACCACTTCTGGGCTGTTGGCGCCAAAACGGAGAGTCTTGCCCAATCCTTCATTGAGCGTTGCAAATGCTCGGTAGCCAAAGGGCTGGTTTTCCAAAATCAAGACCGGCATTGAAGGTGAAATGATGCCGGCCATTGGTCCCAATGCGTGATATGCATGCGCAGAACCGAATTCAACTTCTTGTGCTAGATCGCGCGCTTTTTCAAGATCACTAGCCCAACCTTCATACAGAATCGCACCCAGCGCAGCGTTTTGCATCGCCCCGCACATATCGTTCCAGCCAAGAGGCGGTCCAGCATGCAAAAGCCTGTACTTGCGCAACCAAGGGATTTCCTGTTCCGCCAAACTGACAGCCCGCCAAAACACTCGGGTTTCGCCGATTCTGTCAAGGGCTATTTGGTTGGCTTGGTCGATGGGTGAATGGACCACTACAGATTCCCTAGTTTACAACCGCAATGCCATTGATCTCGATCAGCAAATCATCCATCACCAATCGGCGAATCTCCACCAACGTGCTCGCTGGAGGATCAGCCCGGAAGTAAGCCTCGCGCACTTTCGCAAAGGTGGGTCGGTTTCGCATATCGGTCACAAACACGGTGATCATCATCAGATCCTCTGACTTCCCACCTCCGGCTTCCAGCATGGCCATCAGATTGTCGAGCGCTTGCGTCGCTTGAGTTTCGAAGTTGCCTTTGCCGACAACCTCCCCTGCACTGTCAAGCGCAACTTGTCCAGATATGAAAAGCAGATTGCATTGGCGGGTGCATTGCGACCACGTGCCGTCGCTGGGAGCTACCTTTTCCGTTCCGATGATTCTAATTGCGTTTTTCATTTGCAGCGGTTTCCTTTCCATTGGACATTTTCACAAAGTCTCGGATCACGCTCTCCAAATGGTCTTGTGCCACCCTTTCTGATTTCGAGGAATTCTGACTCATAAAGCTGTCGATAATCGCCTGATGCTCTTGTACGGAGTGCGCGTAACGATCCGGCGCCCGAATCGTGTAGAAACGACAGAGATAGACCAATGAAAGCTGTTTCTCCAGGATATTGATCAAGGTCGGGGATCGCGAGAATTTCACGAGCATGGCATGGAATTGACGATCGTATTGGAAGAACTCCTCCTGGCTTACCGGCTGCTTTCGCTTCGTGATATCCCGCTGCAATGCCTGCATTTCCTCGATTTCATTAGGCTGTATGTGTTTCGCTGCCTCACTAGCCGCCAGACCTTCCATAGCAGCTTCCACGTGCAGCAAATCGACGATTTCCTCGCGTTTGAAAGAGACCACAAACATGCCCAGATGCGGTTGATTGTCAACCAGTCCTTCCTGCTCCAAAACCAACAATGCTTCACGGATCGGTGTTCGACTTACTCCAAATTTCAAACTGATTTCTTCCTCAACCAGTTTTTGACCCGGTAAATACTCTCGGTTTAAGATCGCTTCCCGGATCAACTGCACCAATTCCGTTCGCATGGTTCGCCGAAGGTTATTTGTTGCTAATGTTTCCATTGCGTTCACCTTCCCATTTTCATTCGCCCAGTGGCCGGGGAATAATCCCCGGCCACTGGATTCTCTCTAGTTTCTAGTTGAAAGGCAGGAGCTCGTTTAACTTTTCTTCTAATCCGGTCTCATCGATATCGGTTGGAGGGAGGAAATAGCGGCCCCGTTCCATCGCCGGGAGCATCGATCCGTAGAGAGGAGCGATAGCCAGCAAACCCGGGTCTGTATACACGGACATCCGCGCGGGGGAGAGGTAACGAACGGCACTACCGTCCGGAGGGGCGACCTGACGTACGTTTTCTGCCGTGCTGGTGACCCACTGGGCGAAGGTCAGCGCATCGACTCGCTTCTGACCGGTCAGCGACTTGTCCAGACAGAAGGAATCCACGTAACCGGTTGAGGCGGACACGGGGGTATCGGCTTGATAGAATGGCATGATCCCGATATCATCCAGGCTAAGGGTCGTATCGAACCATGTATTCTGCGCGTTATCAATGATGTCCGCCATGTAGCCCAGCGCTTCGGAGTAATAGACATAGGCTCGGCCGTTGCCGTAGATGAACTTTCGGATCAGATCATCCGACATCTTGTCGTTCAACGCGTTTCTTCCGTTGCCCGGGTCCATCAGGGCGATCATGCGTTTCATGTAGTCCACAACTTGCGTATTGACGTTGTCCTTGTCCACATAACTCCAAAAAGTAGCGGAGTCGTCCTTATAGAGATCCATCAGAGTGTCCTTGTACCTGTTCACCGTGTAAGACCCCATAATGTCGATCAGAAGCCCCTGACCCAGTGGGTGATCCTTGCCGCCGATCACATTTTCCAGCTGGGAGAAGTTCGTTACTGCGGCCAGTTCCGTATCGTTCTTGTTGTAGAACATGAAGTCCGTGCAGGTCCAATGGGGAATGCCCCACCAAGTGCCGCTATCATCTACCGCCACATCCTTGGTGATTTGCAGGAAGTCGTCCGGATTGGGGACTTCACCGGCGGCCAAGGGCTGCAGCTTGTTGGCCGCCTTCATTGCCTCCAGCATGCCCTCATCGCATTCATAGACATCGGCCTGATTGACCAGGACCCCGTAGGTTTCG
>JBGOWQ010000061.1:0-6767 GCA_041478715.1 Thermodesulfobiota bacterium
CTAAAAGAGATGGAATTGGCTGATTTGGAAGCGATCCTGTATTTGGCTTGGTAGGAACGAACCGGCATCCTCCAGCTGGTTGTCCCAATACGATTGCCTCCCCTTTTCCCGGCGCGAACCGCTTGGAACCCCAACCCGCGAAACGTTCTAGCGATCAAAGGGATAGTTTGGTTTCATCGGCCCGCTCCGTTATATGATGGACAAAAGGAGGCTTGCGATGACCGATTCTTTGTACCAAACCGACAGCACCATCCGCGATTTTGAAGCGATGGTGGTCACAGCGGATCCGGAGACCAACGCCGTGGAATTGAACCGTACCGCCTTTTTCCCGGGTGGTGGTGGTCAACCGCACGACCTGGGTTGGTTGACTGTCTTGGGGCAGGATACCCCGGTCGTCCGGGCCTTCAAACAAGATGATCGGATTTGGCATGTCTTGCAGGGTGGGCTACCGGCGGTAGGATCCGTCGTGTTGGGGCGATTGGACTGGACTCGCCGCTATGCATTGATGCGCACACATACTGCCTTGCACATTCTCTGCGGTGTGGTTTGGCGCGACTACCGCGCACAGGTCACGGGCGGGAATATGGACCCGCTGGAAGGACGGATGGACTTCGAGTTTGAGACTATGCGGCAGGAGCTGGTGGCCGAGATCGAGACCCGGGTGAACCGGGAGGTGGAGGCGGCTCGCCCGATTCGGGTGGCCATTCTTCCCCGCCAGGAAGCATTTGAGATCCCGGATCTGATTCGTACCAAGATCAATTTGTTACCGGAAGGGATTCGCGAAGTGCGCACCGTGGAGATCGTGGGGTTGGATTTGCAGGCGGATGGAGGAACTCATGTGGCGAGCACGCAAGAAGTGGGTCGCGTACGAGTCGCGGATTACAAGAGCAAGGGCAAGATCAATAAACGGATCTACATCTCGCTGGGAGATAGATCGATTGATCCTTGATACTACCTCGGCAGGGGCCCTTCTGTGATGAGAGGGCGCACGAACCGAGCGCGTTGGACTGCGCTCCGATGAATGCACTATCGGACCATGCGGCCGTTCACCCCATGGCCCGACCTCTCTGGGAACAGGCGCGCGACATCTGGTGGGCCAGCAACGAGACGCCAGATTTGGGACCTGTCTACTCCTTCGACCAGCAAACGGAGCGGGAAAGCCATCTCGACCGTTTCCTTCTGTTCTTAGAGAGGGAGTTCCATCGGATCCCCTGCAATCCAAGCGAACGACAGGCATGCCAGGAACGGATCTTTGCCGAATTCGGTCACTTCGCCCAAGCAGCGCTGGATTGGGAGGAACGGCACCTGGACGCGTTCCGGTCGAAAGGGTTTATGGATGTCGGCGTGCAATTCGTTCGGCAAGCGCGTGGTTTCGATTCCGAAATCCCCGCACAAGACATTTTCCAGGCCCAGCGTAATGTCTGGACCATGAACGGACTGCAGGCATTTTTCGGCCTACCGGTGCGGCTCACCCCCTCCGTTTTCGCCTATAGCATGCTCTATCCATGCAGCGACAATCTGCTCGACGATCCCGCTCTCTCACTACAGGAGAAACGCGAGTTCAACCGACGTTTCCGCCAAAAACTGGAAGGCGACGCAGTTTACCCCTCGGCTGGCCGTGAAAGGTCCATTTTCCAATTGGTGGATACGATCGAGTCGGAATTCCCCCGAACCAGTTTTCCACTGGTCTGGGAAGGACTCCTCGCAATCCATCAGGCGCAAGAGGAAAGCATCCAGCTGCAACACCCCCAGGTTTCTCCCTATGAAGTGGATGTGTTGGGCATCTCCTTCGCCAAGGGTGGAGCCTCGGTATTGGCCGACGGCTACCTGGTGGCGAAAGAGATTGCTCGCGAGCAAACCCAGTTTCTGTATGGGCTCGGTTGTTACATGCAATTGGCCGACGATCTCCAGGATGTAATCGACGACCGCAAAACCGGGATCCTCACCGTGTTTTCCCAAACAGCGACCCATTGGCCGTTGGATGGAATCACAAATCGACTTCTCGCCTTCGGTGCTCGCGTCGTCCAGGGCATGTCCTGTTTCCCCCAACCGGATGCGCTACCGTTTCAGGAATTGTTGGTGGGTAGTTTGCGTTTGTTGGTGATCAGTGCAGTGGGCGCCGCCGGACGATTGGTTTCGCGCGAGTATATGGAGGACTTGGAAAGGCATTCTCCCTTCCGTTTCGCGGCTTTGCACAGGCGAAAGCGGCGTTTGGCCCGCCTGATGCCGCGAGCGCTGAAGACGCTGGAGGTATTTGCCTCACCCACAGGAGCCTAGTGTCCCAGCACGACGCGGAATCCGCGTTTGGCCAGGGCAGAAGTTTGGGGTAATTGTCATTTGATCCTTGTTGCGGCTTACATCAAGGGACCTTCTTTGAAGAATCGGATCTATTCCACCCACAGCATGAAATCCCAAGAGAAGGAGACAAAATGAACTTCGAAGTACGCTTGATGGAACTGTCCCCGATGCGAATCGCGACCTGCCATGCATTCGGACCTTCTCCGGAACTCGCAGCGTGGGAAAAACTGGCTGAATGGGCCAGAGAGAAAAACCTACTCAAGGAAGAGGCTCGTGTATACGGCTTCAACAACCCGGACCCGGCACCGGGTAGCCCAAACTACGGCTACGAAGTGTGGTTGGAGGTGAGTCCGGAGGTGGAAGGGACCGAAGAAATCCCAATCAAGGAGTTTCCGGGCGGCTACTATGCGGTAGCGCGCGCAGTCGGTGTGGAACAGATCTTTCCTACCTGGCAAAAACTGGTGGCCTGGTGCGAGGACAGCCCGTATCGGATCGGCAACCATCAGTGTCTGGAGGGTCATATCAATCTAGACTTGGAAAATCTGGAGAAGCTGACCCTAGACCTATACCTGCCGATTACTAAGTAAACAGCCACCATCCGATAGATATGATTTGAAGGGTAGACGGACACGAACCGCAAGCTGAAACAAGGAAGGTTTGCAACGTGCCTGGGCAACCGCTTCGACGAGGGTGAATGGAGCGACTGCCGCGCTGTTCTTTTCGATACCGAGGGCAGTGAACGAATCTTCGTTGGTTCTGATCCAATTTTGGAACGTTTCGGGGAAAGAAGGCGATTATTGTTTTCGCACGAGTGAAACCGAATCCAGCGCTCGAGGATAGATTTGCATGCCAGTTGGCCGGAGGAAAAGCTTGTGGAACTGGCTTGAGCCAAAACTAGAGCACAAGTTTCGCAGGAAATGGTTGGGATTCATTGCGCTCTGTCTGCTTTTCTGTTTGCTATCCAGCGGATCTTTCTCGGCGGGAGTCGGTCTTGATTCAGTGCTTCGCTTTGCCTGCACAGGATTTGCGGTCTACGCGGGGGAACCGATCTATGGGATGAACTTTGACTACCCACCGCGGGAGTTGCGGTTTAGCCTGGTCTCGAAAAATGAGCGTCAGGTATTCCGGATGGAATTTCCGCAAGAGGGAGCCTGGTATTCTACCGTCGGCATGAACAGCGATGGTGTTTTCTCCAGTGTCCAGATGCTTTTCCCCGAATGGCCGGCGGTGCAGGCTGGTCCGGACCAGATGTACATCTGGAGCGCGGCGGACTATGCATTGGAAGAGACTGCCAGTGCCTCCCAAACGCTAGATCTGCTGTCGAGTCGCCAAGTTGTAGAGGGAGAGACCTCTCTTCACACCTTGATTGCCGACCCCCAGGGCGACGCCTTCGTGTTGGAACCAGGGGTAGAGAAGAATCGGATCACACCCATTCAAGGGAAATTCCTGCTGATGACCAATTTCCCCCTGGCTGATTTCGAGGGAAAGGATTTTCAACAGACGCGGGGCGCGGGAGCAGATCGCTATCAGAAAGCCTGGACCTACATCGCGGAAACGCTGGATCGTTTTGACACGACACAAGCGTTTGAGACATTACATCGAGCACAAAGTGATGGAGATTTCCCCACCCTTTGTTCGATGGTGTTTCTCCCGAACCGGCGGGAGGTGTTCATCGCACTCAATCGGGATTTTGCCAAAATATGGCGAGTTTCTCTGCGAGACGGAACCGTTTCCACTTACCAAGGTTTTGCTGGGTTCGGTGAGCTACCGATCACCGAAAAGGGAGTCCAGGCGTCCGATTTGGCAACAATCCCCATGCAGACGGAATCGAACCCCCGGATTGGAAGGTGGATTCTGCTTGGCATGGGAGCGGGGGCCGCGATGGGACTTCTGGCATGGTTTCTGCATTGGTGCATCCTTGCAAGAAAGAAGAGGCGGCCATGAAGACGCGCTGTATTCGGGACGACACCTATTGCAGATGGAAGGGGGAGGAGCGGGAGATTCTTGAGGCAAAGCCAAGTTTGTTGCTGCTTCTAAGAGGTAAGCCTGTGGGAACACGACCTATTCTGTGCGATGCTGGATTCGGTGTGGAAAACGATGGACACGCTTAGGAGTACCGGTGTGAGCCAAGTCGAGATCGTTAGAGTTGATGCGACCAATTTGGGTGAACGCGGATTCTTTTGCTACAAAAGTAAACTAAAAACCGACGGGTATCACAGCAAATCCAGCTGGCTAGGCTCGGCAATAGAAGAGGGCTTGCAGCTGGCGATCGTCTATCAAAACGGCAAATCTGTCGGTTTCATTGAATACGCTCCGGGTCCAGCTGCTTGGCGGGCGGTGGATGGGATCCAGAATTGGTTCGTGATTCACTGCCTGTGGGTGGTGGGTAGTAACAAAAAGAAAGGGTACGGATCGAAACTGCTGGAGACGTGCCTGCAGGATGCCCAGGGTTTGGGGGCTGACGGGGTGGCGATGGTGACCACCAAGAACAGTCATTGGGTCGCAGGGGGCAAACTTCTCCACCAACATGGCTTTCAATGGGTCGATCAAGCTCCTCCTCTATTTGAGCTGTGGGCAAAGCGTTTTCGTTCTGCTGGATGGCCTTCTTCCCCCCAGAACTGGTCTCAGCGTCGCCAGAGATTTGGGTCTGGCCTCGTGGTGGTTTACGCTCCACAGTGCCCATACTTAGCCAGCGCCATCCGCGCCGTTCAGGAAGCGGGAGAAGAAATAGGAATTGACACCAAGGTTATCCAACTGAAAAGCGCTCAAGAGGTTCAACAACTGGCTCCCTCGCCATACGGGATCTATGCAGTTTTGTGGAATGGAGAGCTGGTGACGTATCACTCTCTACCGAAAACAGAATTGATCCAGCTGTTGCGGAAGCGACGTTTGGAGGACTCGCTGGAAACGGAGGGATTCCATTGAGAAAAGGTCAATGGACCATTGCATTCCTGCTGATCTGCCTTTTGCTGGGAGGTTGCTCGACTCCGCCTTCTTCTTCTTCGCTTTCTCCCTCCCTCTCCCCTTCTTCGATTTCGGATTTGGAGAATCTCGCTTTCGACAACTTCGTGCAGGAATCCTTTCTCCGCTTGATCCAGCGTGAGCCGGAATACATGATCACCACGGAACGCGGAGGTTGGGGAAACTTGAACGACCTCTCAGATGGCTTTCTGCGGGAAACACAGGCCTTGGAGGTATCTGTACTGAATCTGTTGCATCAGTATGATTTCACTAAACTTGATTCCGAACAGCAGCTGACCGCTAAAGCCTATGACTGGTATTTGGACGACCGCGTCGCCGGCCACCCTTATCTCTACAGCGACTACTCGTTCAACCCCACGGTCTTTAGCCAGCACTACCAGCTCGAGCAATTCTTCACGGATCTTCATCCGTTGGGGACCGAAGCGCAATGCGAAAGTTATTTGCAGTGCTTAAATCAAGTCCAACGCAAGTGTGAGCAATTGATTGAGGGATTGAAACGGCGGGAACAGGTCGGCGTGATCCTTCCGCGCCCGCTGTTTGCTCCGGTGATCTATGATTTGCAGACAATAGCCAATAGTGATCCCACCGCTACCACCTTCTACCAGACCCTTGTTTCCAAAACTGTTAAGGGTCCACTGACTGGGGAAAAGCGAGACCAATTGTTACAAGATGCCGCGAAAGCGATTAAGCAATCGGTGCTGCCCGGCTACCGAGCGTTACTATCCTACTGCGAGGGCCTGGTAAGCCGGGCTCCCGAAAAAATCGGTATCGGTTCGCTGGCAAATGGCTCAGCCTACTACGAGACCCTTCTTCATCACTACACGTCGACGGACTTGTCCGCCGAGGAAATCCACAATTTAGGCATTCAGCAACTGGAGCGGGTGCAGAAGGAAATGCGAATCCGATTTGCGGAAATGGGCTATCCCGCTGATAAAAGCCTTTCTGAACTCTTCACCCGACTGACAGAGGAGCAGGGGGTTTACTCGGGAACAGAAGTTCTGGCTGCAGCTCGCTACCTTGTCTGGGAGGCGGAAACGCGCGTGCAAACCGCGATCAACCTTCCGCCGAACTTCCCGATGGTGGAGATCAAACCCAGCACGATGGGTAATTTCTACACGTCCGGTACGCCCGACCGCCCCGGTATTTTTTATGCTGGTGGCCAGGCGACAAGATTCAGTCTGCCCGCCACGGTTTATCACGAAACGATACCCGGTCATCACCTGCAATTGTCGATGATGTTTTTTCTGTCGCTTCCCGCCTGCCGGCTTGAACTGAGCTATGTCGCCCTGGAAGAAGGGTGGGCGCTCTATGCCGAGCAGTTGGCTTCGGAGCTGGGGTGGTTTGAGGGAGATCCGGCGGGAGAGTTGGGGCGCCTGCAACTGGAGGCATTGCGCGCTGCCCGCTTGGTGGTGGATACCGGAATTCACGCCAAGGGCGATAAGAGATTGGTTAAATAGACTTGGGGTTAAGGCACTTTTCATTGAGCC
>JBGOWQ010000027.1:0-9611 GCA_041478715.1 Thermodesulfobiota bacterium
AATGGCCACCGATTACTGGCACACGCCTCCGGTAAGATGAGGATTCATTTCATCCGAATCCTGGCCGGAGACCGGGTTAGGGTGGAAATTTCCCCCTACGACCTGTCTCGCGGACGCATCATCCGAAGGTTATGAAGGAGTCACAATGAAAGTTAGACCGTCTGTGAAGAAAATGTGCGAGAAGTGCAAGATTATTCGCCGTCACGGCATCGTGATGGTGATTTGCGAGAACCCAAAACATAAACAAAGGCAGGGAAAATAAATGGCCCGTATCGCTGGAGTAGATTTACCGCGGGAGAAACGAATTGACATCGCTTTGGCCTATATTTATGGGATTGGACGCCCATTGGCTGAAAAAATCGTCGCCGAAACTGCTATCAATCCGGCGACACGAGTGCGAGATCTGACGGAACGAGAGATCTCCAAACTGCGCGATGTGATTGCGCGAGAATATAAAGTGGAAGGCGATTTGCGCCGAGAAGTGACGCAAAATATCCGTCACTTAATGGAGATCGGCTGCTACCGGGGTCTCCGGCATAAAAGAGGCATGCCCACCCGAGGCCAGCGCACTCGCACAAACGCTCGTACCCGCAAGGGTCCCAAGCGGACAGTCGGCTCCAAGAGAGTCAAATAATCAAGAGAGGTGAATGAATGCCAGCTCCCAAGACAGCAAAAAAGAAAAAGGAAAAAAAGGCCATCCCCCACGCTTTGGCGCATATCAGGGCCAGCTTCAATAACACTCAGATCACGGTCACCGATCCCGCGGGAAATGTGCTAGCTACCACGTCTGCCGGAGCCGTCGGGTTCAAGGGAACTCGCAAGGGGACTCCCTATGCCGCTCAGTTGGCTGCCGAATCCGTGGCGAAGCGTGTGATAGCGATGGGTGTTCGGGATGTTGACGTTTTTGTCAAAGGACCCGGTGTTGGTCGAGAGACGGCCATCCGCTCCCTGCAGGTCGCCGGATTGGAAATCAATACCATCAAGGATGTCACGCCGATCCCTCACAACGGTTGTCGTCCGCCCAAGAGAAGAAGGATGTAGGAGGATAATGCTTTGAGCCGCTATACCGCGTCCGAATGCCGGCTATGCCGCCGGGAAGTTACTAAACTCTATTTGAAGGGTGACCGCTGCTTTTCTGTGAAGTGCCCGCTGGAAAAGAAAACCCAGGGTCCAGGACAGCACGGAATCTCTCGCCGGAAGCTTTCAGAATTTGCCATCCGACTGCGTGAGAAGCAGAAGTTGCGCAAGATCTATGGGATTTTGGAGCGACAGTTTCAGCGCTATTTCGATAGTGCCACCCGTCAGCGGGAAATCCCCACAGGCACCCGTTTGCTTCAACTGCTGGAAACGCGGTTGGACAATGTCGTTTACCGCGCCGGATTCGCCCCTTCCCGCCCGGCAGCTCGCCAACTGGTCGGTCACGGCCACATGATGGTCAATGGGCGTTCCACCAACATCCCTTCCTTCGGCATGCGGCCGGGAGACGTGATAGAAGTGAAGACCCAAAGCCGCGACATGGCCATGATTCAGGAAGGCGTTGAACAGACCAAGGGCCGGGCCATCCCGGAATGGATGCGGATGGATGCTGCCAACCTGAAGATCGAGGTAGTGGCACTGCCTGTGCGCGAACAAATCGATACGGCGATACAGGAGCAGTTGATCGTCGAGTTCTACTCACGCTGATAGGGAGGAGGGGCAATTGATTCGTCTAGATAAGCCAAACATTGAGGTAGTGGAAGAGAAGGAAGGTTTTGCCAGGTACGCCATCGGCCCACTGGAAAAAGGATATGGCGTCACGCTGGGTAACGCATTACGCCGGGTATTGTTGTCCTCAATCCCTGGTGCCGCGGCCACGGCCATCCAGATCGACGGGGTGTTGCATGAGTTCACGGCGATTCCCGGTGTACGTGAGGATGTGACGGAGATCGTCTTGAATGCGAAAAGCCTCGTTTTGACAAGCAGATCCGCCGAAACGAAGATCCTCTATCTCAGCGCCAAAGGAGAAGGACCGGTCACGGCGAAAGACATCGAAGAAGACGCGGAAGTCGAACTGTTCAACCCTGAGCTTCATTTGGCCACGCTGGATAACGACAAGTCGGAATTTAGGATGCAGATTTACGTGGAACAGGGAAAAGGATATGTCACGGCCGAACAGAACAAGAAAGCGAATTTTCCGATCGGCGTGATCCCGATCGATTCCTTCTTTTCCCCCGTACGTGAAGTCTCCTATGATGTCGTCCCCACGCGAGTCGGGCAGGCCGTGGAATACGATCGGTTGGAACTGTCGATCCGGACCAACAAGGCGATGCAACCGGCTGATGCTATCATGCACGCAGCGCAAATCCTGGTGGAGCATTTCTCGATCGTGTCCGATTTGAAGGCGACCGGCAAGGAAGGGATCCGTAGCAACCTGCTGGAAATCCCGATCGACAAACTGCATCTTTCCGTCCGCTCTCATAATGCCCTTTCCTCGCAAGGAGTCACTACTACTGCTGACTTACTCACGAAGACGGAGAGTGATTTGCTGGCGATTAAGAACTTTGGCAAACGCTCCCTGGAGGAGATCCGACTAAAATTGAGCGAACTTGGTTTGAGTCTGAAGGAAGAGGAACAAGTATGAGACACCTAAAAGACCATCGCAAGCTCGGCCGGTCAGCTGGGCCGCGCCGAGCCCTGTTGCGTGGCCTGGCAACGAACTTTTTTGCTCACTCGAAAATTGAAACCACGACGGAAAAAGCGGAAGAAGCCCAGCGTGTGATCGAAAAACTGATCACCAAAGCTCGTAAGAAAGACCTGGCCACGCAGCGGCAAGTCTTCTCCTATCTATTGGTCAAATCCGCGGGGGAACGGCTCTATTCCACGATTCTGCCCAAGATGGAAAGCCGGGAAGGTGGGTACACCCGAATTGTGAAGACCGGACAGCGTCGAGGAGATGGAGCCGAGATGGCGATCCTGGAGCTCGTCGAATAAATTTCCGCCCTGATTTCCCTTCGGGGAGTTCGCTACAGCTATGCCGATCGAACAACAGCCCCCGTCTTTGCTCTTTCCGGGATCAACCTGGAGATCGAAGTGGGGGATTTCCTTTGTGTACTAGGGCCCAACGGTAGCGGCAAGTCCACTTTCGGCCGCTTACTCAACGCCCTGCTCATCCCAACCGAGGGCGAGGTCCTGGTGGACGGATTGGACACGCGAGATTCCCGCAACACCTGGGCGATTCGTCAGCGGGTAGGGATGGTGTTTCAGAACCCCGACAACCAGATCGTAGGAACTCAGGTGGAGGAAGACGTAGCCTTCGGTTTGGAGAATCTAGGCATCCCACGTCAGGAAATGCAACAGCGAGTGGAGGAGAATCTGACTCGGGTTGGCATGCTCTCCTATCGCCAACATCCGCCGCATTTACTGTCGGGAGGGCAGAAGCAAAGAGTGGCGATTGCAGGCGTGTTGGCTATGCAGCCGCAATCGATCGTACTGGATGAAGCGACAAGTCTGCTTGACCCAAAGGGACGCTTGGAAGTTCGAAAGATCCTTGTCCAGCTTCATCGTGAAGGTGTGACCCTGATCTTGATCACCCATTTGATGGAAGAGGCGTTGCTGGCGGATAAGCTGGTCGTCCTCAACGAGGGGCGAATCGTCTTGTCCGGCTCCCCCCAGGAAGTTTTCGGTCAGAGCGAAATGTTGCGCCAATGCCATCTGGAAGCGCCCACTGTGGTGCGCCTGACCCAAGCCTTGCGGGAGCAAAGTGTGGCCCTGCCCAATCGGATCCTGCAAGTAGAAGAACTGGTGGATGAGTTGTGCATATTGAAGCGAAACATCTAACATACGTTTACGGCCCAGGCCTGCCCTGGGAAAAGCGTGCATTGAGCGATGTCTCTTTCTCAATCGAATCGGGGGAGTTCATTGGGTTGATCGGTGAAACCGGAAGCGGCAAATCCACCCTCGTGCAAATCCTCAATGGATTGTTGCGTCCCACGGAAGGAACCATTTTACTTGATGGTTCCGACATTTCTGACCGGAAAGTTAACCTGCATCGCATCCGGGCCCAGGTTGGCCTCGTGTTTCAATTCCCGGAGCAACAACTATTCGCTGAAACTGTGAGTGAGGATGTCGCATTTGGTCCCAAAAACCTGGGTGTACCGAAGGAAGAGATCGGGAAACGAGTGGATGAAGCGCTGCTGAAGGTTGGGTTGCTTCCGCAAAGCCTCCGGGACCGTTCTCCGTTTACTCTTTCAGGCGGTGAAAAACGACTGGTCTCGATTGCCGGAGTCTTGGCCATGCGTCCAAAGGTCCTGATCCTGGACGAAGTGACGGCTGGCCTGGATCCCAAGGGCAAGAAGGAAATCCTGGCACGGATTCAGCTGCTGCATAGGGTCGAAAAGGCCACGATCATCCTTGTCAGCCACGACATGGACGAGATTGCCCTGCTTTCCCAGCGCATTCTGATCCTAAAAGAGGGAAAATTGATCCTGGAAGGTTCACCCGTCGAGATTTTTACCCGGGCGCAAGACGTTCGTTCCGCCGGCTTGGACCTGCCGACTTTGCCTCGGATCCTATCCGATTTGCGCTGTCGGGGTTTCCAATTGCCCACGGCGATATTCGAGATTGGGGAAGCCGCCCGATGGATTCGCAAGGAACTGTTTCGTGCAGCTGTCTGATGTAGTCACGATTGGACAATATATACCCGGAGACTCGGTTCTGCACCGCATGGATCCCCGGGTAAAGCTGATCCTAAATACCCTGCTGATCGTATTGCTTTTCTTCGTGCAGAGAGTCACCGGTTATCTCTTCTTCCTGGCGATTCTGTTGGCTTTGGTGACGACCAGTCACATTTCCTTGCGTTATCTATGGCGGGGGTTGAAACCGATCCTGTTCCTGATCGCCTTTACATTCATCGTGCAGTTGCTCTTTCCAACGGAGGGTCAACCGCTGTGGCAATGGTGGATCTTTCGCATCACAGACCTTGGGGTCTGGAAGGCCTGTTTTATGAGTCTAAGACTAGCGTTGCTGGTGTTTGTAACCACCTTATTGACGCTGGTTACTTCACCGATTGATCTCACCGACGCCCTGGATCGCTTGTTTTCATTTCTCAAGGTGCTACGCATTCCCGTTCATGAGATTGCCATGATGATGACGATCGCTCTTCGATTCATCCCCACATTGCTTGAAGAAACCGATAAGATCATCAAAGCCCAGATTTCCCGTGGAGCTCCGTTGGATCGCGGAAACCTTTTCCGCCGCATGAGAGGATTTGTTTCCGTGTTGATCCCACTTTTCGTCTCCGCGTTTCGCCGAGCGGACGAATTGGCCCAGGCGATGGAAGCGCGCTGCTACCGAGGGGGAGAGGGGAGAACGCGTCTGAAAGAGATGCGGTTGCACATCGCAGATCTTTGGGCCACAGTGCTGGCTCTCTTGTTTTGCGCGGGGACGCTGGCCTTCAACTGGATGCCATACCGCTGGCTGTGAAAAACCTGCGTCTTGACCTATCCTACCTTGGTTCGGATTATTGCGGGTTCCAGAAACTGCCGGGCAGGGTGACCGTACAAGGGACTCTGGAACAGGAATTGGCTACAATCACCGGTGAGAAAGTCAAAATTGTCGGCGCCGGTCGTACGGATCGGGGTGTGCACGCGTTAGGGCAGGTATGCAATTTCCTGACGGAAAGTCGGATCAACCCTCCGGCACTTCAGCGCGCCCTAAACAGCCTGTTACCTGAATCCCTGCGAGTGCTGCAATGTGCGGAAGTGCCACTCGCGTTCCATGCCCGCAGGAACGCCCTGGCCAAAAGTTATCTCTACGCGGTGGAAACAGCAGCTATTGGCAGTCCCTTTCTGGCTCCTTTTACCTACCATTTCCCTTATCCTTTGCAGCTTGCCGCCATGCGGGAAGCTTTGCGCTCGCTATTGGGAGCGCAGGATTTTCGCACATTCGCCAAAACCGGCAGCTACAGCGGGGGTACGATTCGACTATTGCGTCGAGCGGATGTGATCGATCGGCTTCCGCTGCTCTATTTCCTGTTGGAGGGAAGTGGTTTTCTCCAACACATGGTTCGAACCATCGTGGGTACTGTGCTGGAAGTGGGCAGGGGCAAGAGAACCGTGGAAGGATTTGTCCACGCGTTGCAGGCAAAGGATCGTACCGTTGCCGGCCCGACCATCCCGCCACATGGCCTTTTCCTGGTAGGAGTCTTGTATCCAAATGCATAGTTCCGGCTCCTCCTTTGCCTCCCCCAACCTTCCACCTTGGAAACACCCATTTTTCTTACATTTCCTTCGGCGATCGGCGCGAAACATCATCGAACGGAATGGATGGCGGCGATGGAGTCCAAGAAACCGATGGAAATGAAACGTACGGTTTCGCCCAAGAAAAGAAGCCGTGTATGGCGGATTCTGATGATCGTCTTAGCTGGGCTGGTCGTTCTTCTGGTGGTGGTCCCTTATCTGATTCCGATTCCACCCCTAGAAAACACAGTTCCGCCGGAGCAATTGGCTGATGCGGACAGCGCATTTGGCACTATCGACGGTCTTCGTTTTCATTTCAAGCTTCTAGGGTCCGGCTCACCCACATTCGTTCTGCTGCATGGCTTCGGTGCCAGCCTTTTTTCCTGGCGTGAAGTGTTAGCGCCACTTTCCCGCAAAGGATCCGTCCTTGCCTACGATCGACCCGCTTTCGGTCTGACAGAACGACCGTTGCAGTGGCACGATGACAACCCCTACGCGCTGTCCAGCCAGGTGGAGCAATTGGCAGCTTGGTTGGACCGCCTGCAAGTATCGGAAGCAATCCTGGTGGGGAATTCCGCGGGTGGGACGATTGCGGCGGAAATGGCATTGCGCTATCCGGAACGCGTACAGGCGCTGATTCTGGTAGATCCGGCGATCTATGACAGTGGAGGAATCCCCTGGTTCGTACGAGCGTTGATCCAATTTCCGCCCTTCCGCCGTTTGGGGCCGCTTTTGGTCCGCTCGATTGGCAGCAATGGAATCGAACTGCTGAAGAGCGCCTGGCACGATCCGACCCAAATCACTCCGGAAATCCTGGCGGGCTACCAGAAGCCTCTCCAAGTGGAAGATTGGGATCGGGCTCTATGGGAGTTTACCTTGGCCAATGGAGGTAGTGACCTCGGCGGTCGGTTGAAAGAATTGAAGGTTCCCACGCTGGTTCTTACCGGGGATGACGACCGGATTGTTCCCACCGAGCAGAGCGTCCGCGCGGCTTCCGAGATTCCTGGCGCCAAGCTGGTTGTGATTCCCAATTGTGGTCACGTTCCCCAGGAGGAAAAACCGCAGGAGTTCCTGAGCGCGCTAGAAGAGTTCCTAGTGGACTTGAACCAATAGTGTCGCCTGTGACGGGACAGGTCGGTTTGGCGATTCTACGCTGATTGTTTCGCTCCGCATTTTGGGCAGAAAGATAGGTCTTCGCCGATTTCAGCTTTGCAGCTGGCACATGCCTTCTTCCCCTTGGTTTCAGGGATTACGGTCTTGACCGGTTCCGACTGTTTGGAGCCGCATTTGGAGCAAAATGTCTGGTCCTCATCGATTTCGTTGGCACAGGACGGGCATTTTTTCATCCCTTTCAGTTGGCGGATTTTTTCCTTAAGAACCTCGATCCCTTCCCCAAGTTTCGCGATTTCTTGGCAGGGTCCAGACAACTCCGGTGCTAGAGTTTCCCCCCGGATATGTTTCTGATAGACGAGTCCGCCAATTTCGTTTTCCAGTTTCTCGATCTTCTCCTCTTCCTGCGCCACCTGACGGTTAAGCTTGGTGGTCCCGACAAAACCACCGACTTCCTTGAAGATTGCCATTCTGGTTCCTCCTGTGATTGGGATCAGCTTCACCATCATTATAGCCTTTTCATGGTTCTGTACTGGAGAGCCAGGCATCGAGAATCCTTGCAATCCGCAAAATCGTGGATCAATCGTTTCCGTCCCGCACTCCTGGAAAGATCCGCCCGGTTTGCTCGGATTTCATCCCGCCCCCCGGACAACAAAGCCTCATTTTCCACCTAAGGTGGTCCGGACTGTCAGGCATGAAAAGGTGGCGTTGAGCAGAGGCAGGAATTCCGCTGTGGCCTTGCGACCGGGCTCCCTATTGATTTGGTCCATCACAGCACCTCCTCGGACCCGCGTTATTCACCCGAGACCGGTATAATACAGGATTGAGACGATGGCCGGCCGTTTCTTGGAGAAAGTATTCCATCCCACGCGAGGAGGTCCGCCGCGCCTTTCCTTAGAAAGAAGGAAAGGCGCGCTTGTCCTGCTGGCTCGTCGGGGAAATGAGCCGATCCTCTTTTCCGAATTGGCCCGTCAAGGGCGATTGCCCGAACCATTCCAATGGCCGGACACCACTTCGCCGGAAGTTCGGGTACCCTTGGAGAAGCTGGCTGCACTGCTCGAGGCGTTGGCCGCGGTGGAGGGGGTGGAGGTGCGCATCGCCCCTGACATACCGCAGCAGAGGCTGGAAAAGCCGCCACAGAGTTTCAATTGGGAGTACGGTTGGACGCCGAACCGGGCTTCGTTACTAAGGCAGTTGCTACCCAACGTTACCTACTTTGGCCAGGGCTGGTTCGCTTCGGGGGAACAATACTGGCGGCTCGATGGATTCCAACCGGGCGACGAGCTCTGGTTGGTACGGGAAACAGTGGAAGGGGAGGACTTGCTCCCGTTTCTGACGGAAGTGCTTCTGGATTGGCAGAAACGCGGCTGGCCCGTGGTTGCCCAGGCTCGCTTCGATCCGACGCCTGCCCTTTCTCTCCAAGTGGTGGACGTGCAAGCAGATTCATTGGAACTATCCCTCCGCTGGCAAGTGGCGCCCGGCACTCTGGCAGAGCTGCCCGGATTGGCTGGTTATGTCAACGCTTCCGGTGTTGTACGTCCGGGGATCTCCGCCGAACGAACCGGCCTCCCTTCCCGTGACGGAACCCTGAGGTTGCGAGGGGAAGAGATCCCACGTTTCCTATTTCAAGCACAGTTGGCAGGCAAGCCTTGGGCAGCGGGAAATTTGGATGAAATTTCGCGGTTGCACCCGCTCTGGTTGGAGACAGGCGAGCTGATGCTCGAGTTCGAGCGGGGTGAGGAAGGGGGAGTGGGACGGGTCGAGGCGATTCCCTATTATCGGAGCGGAATGCTGCGGATCTCTGCGGAAGCGCTCTCGCATGCCATGAATCCCAAGTCGGAATTCCTGCGAGTGGAAGGAGGATGGTTGCCCCTGGCCAGCTTGATCCGAGCCAAAGTAGGGTCGATGGGGATGACCACCAATGGGCTTCCCCTCAAACCGCGGATCCTGGGACCGGACGAAGTCTTCCGCGGCGGCTCCACCCGTCTGGAAGGACCGTGGAAGATCGATAGCTTCCCGTCCGTGCATCCACCGGACGACCCCTCCATCCATCGCACGGCCGAACTGCACCTGGAGTTCTTGCGCCACTGGGGAATCCCGGGGGGTTTGGTCGGCAACCTGATGGAGTCCGCCCCGGTGTTGGGCGATTGGTTGGCCCAATTTCTGGGTCGTTATCCGGAAGCCGGAGTGCTGGTGGTAGGAATGCGGCGAACGTTGCAGGCCCTGGCATCTTCCTGGGGAAACCTGGTTACTGCATTGATTGATGAACCTCCCAAAGAGCCTCTG
>JBGOWQ010000067.1:0-6410 GCA_041478715.1 Thermodesulfobiota bacterium
CACCCAGTAAGCAGGGCAAGGGGATCGTAGTAACCCGTACCACCCACGGTAACGTGATGATCGGACCCACCGCCGAGGACCTGACCGATGCGGACGACGCCACTACGCGAGAAGGATTGACTGCGGCAGTGGTTGGAGCCAAGCGGTTGGTGCCGTTTCCCTACGAGCGAGCCACGATCACCCAATTCGCCGGGCTGCGCAGCGTAGGCTCCGGGGATTTCACCCTGCAACCCTCTGCCAACATGCCCGGGGTGCTGCATCTGGCCGGGATCAAGTCGCCCGGTTTGTCCGCCGCCCCCGCCATCGGACAATGGGTGTGGGAATGGGCAACGGATGTCGCCGGCCTAGCACCAAAAGGTGTTTTTAATCCAAGCTTCACCTTCCCCCCGCGGCTGGCGGAGCTCTCGTGGCAGGACCGTAACCGCCGGATCGGAAACCACCCCGCTTACGGACGACTGGTCTGCCGTTGTGAGCAGGTCTCGGAGCAGGAGGTGGTGGAAGCGATTCGGATGCAGCCGGGCGCGCGCGATTTGGACGGGATCAAGCGACGGGTTCGACCGACCGCCGGTCGCTGCCAGGGCGGATTCTGCACGCCCCGTCTGCTGGAGATCCTTTGCCGCGAAGGCGAGCTGGCGCCGGAGCAAGTCAGCAAGTTTGGACCGGGCTCGGAGTTGGTGGTGGGAGACAATCGGGGGATCGAGCCATACAAGTAGCGGTGGTGGGGGGCGGCCCAGCCGGGATGGCCGCCGCGATCGAAGCCAAAAGAGGCGGCGCCCGGGAAGTGATCCTGATCGAGCGGGCGGAGCGCTTGGGCGGAGTGCTACCCCAATGCATCCACACCGGCTTCGGTATCAGCTTTTTCGGCCAGGATCTGACCGGCCCGGAGTTCGCCCAGCGCCAGGAGGATGAGGTGGTACGGTTGGGCGTCGACGCCTGGTTGAACGCCATGGTGATCGAAGCCAACCCGGACCGCGCGTTAGCGGTTTCCACCCGCCAAGGACTCCGCCGTTTGCAGCCGGATGCCCTGATCTTTGCCGTGGGCGCGCGCGAACGGCCTCGCGGCGCGATCGCCATTCCGGGGGATAGGCCGGCCGGCGTGTTTTCCGCCGGGACCGCCCAATACATGACCAACATCCAGGGCCTGCAAGTGGGAAGGGAAATCCTGGTGCTTGGCAGCGGCGACATCGGTATGATCATGGCCCGTCGATTCACGCTGGAAGGTCATAAAGTACATGCCGTACTGGAACTGATGCCCTTCGCCGGCGGTCTGACGCGCAACGTGCAGCAATGCCTGCGCGACTATGAAATCCCGCTGCACTTGTCTTGTACGGTGGTGAATGTCCGCGGGCGAGGCCGGGTGCAGGAGGTGGTGGCGGCCCGAGTGGACGAGAATCTAAATCCCATTCCCGCCACGGAACAAAGCTACGCCGTGGACACGTTGGTGCTCTCGGTGGGCTTGCTGCCGGAGGTGGAACTACTCCAGCAAGTCGGTTTGACGATCCTGCCGCAGACGGGGGGTCCGGCCGTCAACCAGACCTTCGCCAGCGACATCCCAGGCATCTATGTGGTGGGAAACGGGATGGCGATCTGGGATTTGGCCGACAACGTAGCCCAATCCGCTATTATCGCCGGACGGGCCGCTGTCAGCGGAAAGCCGGGTAGGGGAGAGGCACGGATCGATCCCGGTCCCGGCGTTCGCCTGGTGGTTCCTCAGCGCTGGCAAGTCGAACCATCTGACCTCAGTCTGAGCTTTCGGGTGACGCAACCCGTCCTGGACGCGCGGATTCGTCTGAAACGAGGAGCGGAACTACTGGCACGCAAGCGTTACCTGGCCCTGCGTCCGGCCGAGATGGGTGAGTGGACGATCCCGGCGGATGTCCTGTCGAAGGTGGAACCTGGAGACCGGCTCACGCTGGAACTGGAGGAGCATCATGCCTGAACAAGACTTAGTCTGCATCATCTGCCCGGCCGGCTGTGAGCTGGAAGTCAGCGGGGACGGGGACGAATGGCAGGTCCGGCACCACCGCTGTGTCAAGGGGATCGAGTACGCCCGCAAGGAAGTGACCGCACCCGAACGGGAGCTGACGTCCACCGTGGCCCTGCGAGGGAGCGCGCGGGAGAAACGCCTGCCGGTGCGGTTGGACCGCCCGATCGCCAAAAGCTTAATTCTTCCCGTGGTAGCCGTGATCCGCCAAGCGACGGCTCAGGCTCCGGTAGAGATGGGGGACCTGATCCTGGGCGACGTACTGGGCCTGGGGGTGAATGTGATTGCCAGCCGGAGCGTGCGGGAGTGAGCCAAAGCATGGATACCAAGACCGTTTCCGGACCGGAATCCGCAGCCGCCCAGTCCCCACCCAGCGGTCCCCGGATGTCTTCTCCTCACAAATACCCGATCGTGCCTTTTGACTACAACCGACCCTGCCGTAACCGGTTCTATTGCTGGTTGACGCTGCCCCTGTTCCGCCTTTTCAATGCCATTTACTTTTCCCGCCGTATCTTGCGCGGACGGGAGCTCGTACCGAAAAAAGGGCCGGTGATCCTGGCGATAAACCACCCGGCAGTGGCGGATGCATTTCTGCTGGGCGCCTACCTCAACCGACGTCGTCCAGCCTACCTGATGGCGGAGGAAGAGTTGTTTTTTGACAAGTTCCCGTTTCGGCTGATTGCTTCCCTGATTCGGCCTTTGGGGGCCTTTCCGGTGGACCGACGGCTGCCGACGGACCGACGGGCGATAACCTATGCTATCGATCGACTAACTGAAGGAGAGCTGTTGAGCCTCGCTCCGGAAGGCGGTACTGAGCGTGGTTGGGGATTGTTGCCGTTTCGCTCCGGCTTTGCCCAGCTAGCCTTGCGCGCGCGGGAACGTCGAATCCAGGCAGGAGTGTCAGCGGATGTGCAAATCGTACCGGTGGCGCTGATGTATCGAGAGACCGCCCGGGGCCTCCTGACGAAAAAGGCGATGCGCTTTCGAGCGAAAGCCGGTGTGTTGGTTGGCGAGCCGTTTTCGTTGGAGCCGTTTCTAGATCCGGCAAAGAAAAACGGACAAATTGCCCACGAAATTGCCGAGTACACCCGCAACCGCGTCTCCGAGCTGCTGCAAGAACTACAACAGGTGCTCTAGTATTCTACGCTACGCTCAGAGATGACCGATCGAAGGAAAGAAACCTCTCCTGCCGATCGAGTAGAAAATGCGCAGGCGATTTTCCAGCAGGTTTCCGCCTACTGCGTTTTAATGGAGAGCCTCCTGGAAAAACTGGAAGGTTTTTCTGACTAAAACCGTGTTCGTTTAGTGACCCTTGCTGGAGATCATCTCCAAGGCATGGGGCAGGATCGGCAGCAGGAAGTCCATTCCTTCTCGTACGGCCTTGGGGCTGCCCGGTAAATTGATGATTAGAGTCTTCCCGCGCAAACCGGCTTCACCGCGGGACAAACAGGCGGTGGCAGTCTGCTTCATCCCTTCCGCACGCAGGGCTTCAGCAATCCCGGGTGCGCGGCGATCCAAAGCTTCCAAGGTGGCCTCCGGCGTGACATCCCGGTGCGAGAAGCCGGTGCCGCCGGTGGTGAGGATCAGATCCACTTGCAAATGATCGGCCCACTCCATCAGGGTCCGTGCGATCAATTCCTCCTCGTCCGGCACAATCAAACTGACGGTCACCTCCCAGCCGGCCTGGCGCAGGCGCTCCTCGATCTGCGGGCCGCTGTGGTCTTGAGCCAATCCCTGGGAACAACGATCGCTCACTGTCAGAACGGCTGCCTTCATTGCGGCATCTCCTCGTGCTCCACGGCGATGGGATCTCCCGTTTGGATCTCCCCCCCCTGCAGAACGCGGGCGAAAATCCCTTCCCGCGGCATCACGCAATCCCCCACCAATTGGCGGATCTCACACGCCAAATGACATTCCTTACCAATCTGGGTCACTTCCAGCCGGATCTCTGCCCCGATGCGCAGACGGGTGCCCACGGGCAGGGCCGGCAGTTCAATCCCTTCCGTGGTCAGATTCTCGGCGAAATCCCCTGGCTGCAAAGTGAGACCCTTCCCCTGCATCTTATCAATCGATTCCTGGGCCAAAAGGCTGATCTGACGGTGCCAGGAACCGGCGTGTGCGTCTCCCTCCAGACCATGTTCGACGGTCAGGAAACCTTTCACCAGGGGTTGCTTGCGGGTGCCCTTGCGCTCGGAACGGTTGACGGAAACGATCCGACTATTCATGCCTCTGCTTCCCAGTTCCCGCTCTTGCCGCCGCTCTTCTTGATTAGCCGGAGATCCGTAATGCAGATACCCCGTTCCGCGGCCTTGCACATGTCGTAGACTGTCAGGGCCGCCGTCGCGGCCGCAGTGAGAGCTTCCATCTCAGCACCGGTCTTGCCCTCGGTTCGACAAACCGACTCAATTTCCACCGACGACAGGGAAGGATCCAGCCACAGTCGCACCTCCACGAAGTTCAGCGGCAGGGGGTGGGCCAAGGGAATCCATTCCCAGGCTCGCTTAGCCGCCTGGATGCCGGCGATCTGGGCAACACTCAGCACGTCCCCCTTTTTGATCGATCCTTTTTTCACCAGGGTGAAGGTTTCAGACGACAACAGAACGCGCGCTCGGGCAATGGCCTCTCGTAGGGTAACCGGTTTGGCTCCCACGTCCACCATCCGTGCACGTCCCTCCTGATCCAAGTGAGTCAGTTTTTTCGGCACCATAGTTCACCTCGGTATTGACTTTCCTTCATCCTCCGATTTGGGACATTGTTCGGCCAAAGTCCCGCGCGGTCTGCGGCATGCAAGCGGGCTTGGCCGTCACTGCCTGACGCAGGAGTGCGCCAATTGCCTCCCGGTTCGGGATCGGGCGCAGAGCAGGCTTGATGTCGAACTCCCCATCAGAAAACAGGCACGGTCGCAGGTGGCCGTCCGCCGTCAATCGCAAGCGATTGCACTCCTTACAAAAATGTTCAGACACCGGGGCAATCACCGCGAACCGTCCCGCTGCCCCTGGCCGGCGACGGTACGATTGCGCCGGACCCAGCCCGTCGGGTCGATCCGCCGCCTGAAAGGGCCCGTAGGCTTCCAGCTTCCGGCGGAATTCGCCGGCGGGAAGAAAGTAGCGGCTGGAGGGCGGGGGGCCGATCGGCATATACTCGATGAAACGAACCTCCACCGGCAGGCGCTGCACCAGTTCCAGGAAAGGAAGGGGATCTTCATTCCATTCACGCAAGATCACCACGTTGATCTTTATCGGAGAGAAGCCCACTTCTACCGCTTTCTCCAAACCAGCCAGCGCTTGATCGAGGGCGTCGTGGCGAGTCAGCCGGGCGTACGTCTGGCGGTCCAGGCTGGGGAAACCGATGTTGATTCGCCGCAGTCCCGCCTGCCACAAGGGCTGGGCATAGAGGGGCAGGAGCACCGCGTTTGTGGTGAGAGAGAGATCCTTCAATCCATCGATTCCGCGCAGTTGTTGGATCAGTTCGGGCACGCCTTTTCTCACCAGGGGCTCCCCCCCCGTCAGGCGTACATTGCGGATCCCTTCCTGCACGGCCTGTTCGACTACGATCGCTATCTCCTCATAGCGCAGGATGTCTGCGTGCGAGAGCGGCGATACCCCCTCTTCCGGCATGCAGTAGAAGCAACGCAGATTGCAGCGGTCGGTGACCGAAAGTCGCAAATAGTCGATCGTGCGGCCGCTGAGATCCTTCATTCCCGGTCCTCGGGCCACTCCGTCATATGCAGCAGGACTTCCTCGCCTGCGGCGATTCGGGTCGTATCCTCCGGGATTAACGCCAGGGCATTGGCCTGGGAGAGGGAGGTCAGAATGCCCGATCCCTGCGGACCAGTGGAATGAGCCCACCACCCGTTCTCCCGCTTTTCGGCGCGCACGCGCAGGAAATGCAACCGGTTGGGGTCCGCGCCTTTGTCGTAAGGCTCCTGCAGCCGCGCGACCCGCTGCGGCCGAAAGAGCAGGCGGTACCCCATCATCTTGCGTAAGGCGGGTCGGACGTATTCCTCGATGGCAATCCAGGCGGAGACCGGATTGCCGGGAATCCCGAAAATCGGTTTACCGCCAATGTGCCAGAAGGCCAAAGGCTTGCCCGGTTTCTGACGTACGCGCCAGAACACCAGTTCCGCACCCAATTCCGCCAGCACGTCCTTGACGAAATCGTAGTCGCCGACCGATACGCCCCCGTTGGTAAGGACCACATCGGCCTGTTCAATGGCGTGTTGCAGTGCAGCGCGTACGGCGTCCCATGTATCGGGGACGCGGGGGAAAAGCACCGGATGAGCCCCAATTTGGGTGATCTGAGCCCGCATGGAATGAGCATTGGCATCGCGAATTTGGCCTGGACCGGGCCTTGTTTCCACCGGAACCAGCTCGTTTCCCGTGGTCAGAATCACGACCGTGGGGGCCGGAATCACGCAAACCTGCGC
>JBGOWQ010000009.1:0-13371 GCA_041478715.1 Thermodesulfobiota bacterium
CTTCGTTTCTATGAACGGAGGGAAATCAAGGACGCGATTGCCCTGCTCCGTTTCGTGGTCAACCCGCTGGACTCCGTTTCACTGCGCCGGATTCTCGCTTGGATTGGAGGGATCGGCCAGGTAACGGTGGATCGAGCGCTTGAGCGCGGGTTGCCATTGTACGAAGGACTCCGACAAATGGCAGCAGAGGGGTGCTTGAAGGGCAAAGGACGGAATTCCTTGGAGCAAATGCGCGCGATGACTGCCGGTTTCCGACTGGAAGGGGAAACGTTGCAGGCCTCGGATTGGCTAAAGCGACTGCTTCAGGAATCCGGCTATCTCGACTATTGGGAGAAGGAGGCCACCCTTGAAGCGCAGAACCGTTTGGAAAACCTGCAGGAACTGATAAACCTGGCCGTCCAATACTCCCAGGAGCGTTCGTCCGGTCAATTGGAGGATTTCTTGGCTCATATTGCTCTCTACACCGACTTGGACTCTCTGGTGGAGCGAGAAGATGTCGTAACGTTGATGACGGTGCATTCAGCCAAGGGGTTGGAATTCCCGATTGTATTCCTGGTGGGGATGGAAGAAGGGATCTTCCCACACTGGCGTTCCGCTACGAGCCCGGAAGAAATGGATGAGGAACGCCGATTGTGCTATGTCGCCATCACACGTGCTCAGAGTCGAGTGTATTTCAGCTGGGCCCGGCAACGGATGACATTCGGCGTGCGTTCGGCGCAAACTCCTTCCACCTTCTTGGCTGAAATCCCACCGGAGTTTTTTGGGGAAAAACCCTCCCAAAAAATATTGAAGGAGTTCAATAGCGGAAGATTGGTCTGGCATCGAGCATGGGGAGAAGGTGTTATCCGGTCTTGGGAGGGGGAGGGAGAAGATGCGATATTAACAATTTTCTTCCCCACGGTAGGTGAGAAACGGCTGATTCTCCGCTATGCGCCTTTAACATTCCAGCGCTGACTCGATTTTCCTGTTAGAATTTCACAAATCGTCCGGTATCGAGATCGAACCGGAACGGAGGGCATCATGAATGGTAAATTCGCTCAAACATCACCGGCGGAACCGGTAGGAACGCCAGGCAAAAATGAGACGGCACCGCGGACCCATCGCAGAATCACGACGCGACAGATTGCCATAGCAGGGATTTGTGGAGCTACGGGAGTGGTACTAGCTTTCACACCACTTGGCCTGATCCCCGTACCAAATTTGGCAGGAGCTGCCACCACATTACACATCCCGGCAATCGTGGCCGGTGTCTTCGGTGGTCCGATCGTAGGTGCGTTCACTGGTCTCATTCTGGCAATTTCCTCTTGGATCCTCTACAGCGGCCAATTTCTCACTTTCGCTGGCGGGAATCTCCTGGTGGCGCTAGTAGCAGCCTTTCTACCGCGTATCCTGATTGGAGTGGTAGCCTATTACACTTTCAGATTTTTCTCGCTACCATGGACGAAAAAGACCCTTGCACGAGTGATCGGTGTATTCACTTTTAGTCTTTTGGCTTTAGGGATCCTGTACCTAGCAGGAAGCCCAACGCTTCGAGTGGAATGGTGGCTGATTACGATCTATATTCTACCCATTGTTGCGGGAATGCTGGTCGGTCCGGTCGTAGGCGGTCTGACAGGCCTTTTGCTTGGGGGAGGGATATGGTGGCTGTGGTCGACAGCAATTGTTTCTATCAGCGGAGGAAATGTAGTTGCTTCCATTCTATGGGTGTTTCTTCCCCTCTTGGTGATGGGGATCCTAGGCTATTATTCGTCTAGAGTGTTCTGTTCATCATGGGGTGGACCTCTCTTCGCTGCCCTGACTGGTACGCTTACGAACACGGTGGGGGTTCTTGGAATCATCTACGTTTTTGGCGATATTGCCATGCGCCCGGCTCTAATTCCCATTATCCTTCTCAATCCAATTGTGGAGCTAGGACTAGCAATTATTGTGATCACACCGCTAGTTGCTGGGCTGAGAAAGGAACTCCATTATGCTTTTAGCCGTTGATGTAGGTAATAGCAACATCGTTTTTGGTCTCTATCAGGGACGGGAACTGGCCTCGTCCTGGCGCTTGCATACGGATACGGAAGCCACGGCAGACGAGCTGGCCTTGCAGATTCGTAGTTTGATGGCAATGGACGGTCAGGAGTTGGGTTGCATCGAGGGAGTAGCCATCGCTAGTGTAGTCCCCCCCCTGATTTATCCCCTCACCCGCTTCAGTGAAAGGTACTTGCATCTAGATCCATTAGTTGTGGGCCCGGGTTCTCGGACCGGAATGCCTATTTTGATCGACAACCCCAAGGAACTCGGGGCTGACTTAATCGTGAACGCTGTAGCCGCGCAGGAAAAATATGGAACTCCCGTGCTGATCGTGGATTTCGGCACAGCAACGACTTTCAGTGCGGTATCAAGAAAGGGAGAATACCTTGGTGGTGCCATCGCCTCCGGCATCAAAATGTCCTTGCAAGGGTTGTTCTTACAAACCGCCAAATTGCCGCGGGTCGAAATCGTAGAAGCGTCGCGGGTGATCGGAAAAAACACCATACAATCCATGCAGGCCGGTGTATTCTTTGGTTTCATTGGACTTACCAACGAAATTATTTATCGGATGAAAGAAGAGGTTGGTGGCGATCCGCCCGTGATCGCTACCGGAGGCCTTTCGGTGTTGATTTCGCGTCACATCCCCCGAATCGATCGGGTGGACCCTCAGCTAACTCTGGATGGATTGCGAATCGTTTTCGAACGGAATCTGAGAAAAGCTTGAACCGATTTCGACCACCGCGGATCGGATTGGCACCATTATCCGGTTTTAATGATCCGGCTTTCATAGCTCTGTGCTTTGAATATGGAGCCCAATGGGCGATCACCGGGCTCATTTCTGCGGAAGGACTGGTAAGGGGAGAACACGGTTCGCTAAGACTGCTGGCCAAACCAGCAGTACACCCGCTGTTCGCCCAAATCTTCGGTGCTGAACCAAAGCCGATGGCCATGGCTGCATACCTAGCGGAGAAAATCGGATACGATGGTGTAGATATCAATGTAGGATGTCCAGCGTATTCGGTCGTTCGTGCGCATGGAGGTGCGGATCTGATGCGAGATTTGCCACGGGCATTCGCTGTAGTCGACGCGGTTCGTGCGACCGTCAAATTTCCGGTGACAGTCAAAATGCGACTAGGTTGGGAGGAGCGAGAAACATATCTTCTACTGGGCCGCCTGGTGGAGAAAGCCGGTGCAGATGCCATCACGCTGCATCCACGCACTGCCAATCAAGGTTACGGTGGAAGTGCCGATTGGACTGCGGTTCATCAACTGAAACGCCACCTGAAGATCCCAGTCCTTGCCTCGGGGGATGTGACGGATCGGGCCAGTTACCATCAGATCCTGCATGACACGGAATGCGATGGAATACTGATCGGTAGAGGCGCCATCGGCCGTCCCTGGGTGTTCCGACAGTGCCTAGAGGGAGACGAAGGCGGTCGAGGACCCTCAGTCATGCCGGTAGAGAGGAAACGAGCTTTGCTACGATACCTGACACTACTGCACGAAGTGCACGATCGATGGACTCCCTATTCCAATCGTCACATTCAAGCGTTTATGAAGGGCATGCCGAATGCAAAGGAGTTTCGCAGGGCGGTCGCAAATTTAAGAAATTGGGAGACAGCCCATACTTTCATGCAAAGCTATTTCGAGCAAATGGAGGAAAGAGAATGAAACGAGTGGTAAGCATTTCGCTAGGGTCTTCAAAGCGAGACCATCGGGCAGAAATCCAACTGGAGGGAGAGACATTCATTGTAGAACGGATCGGTACCGATGGTGACATGCAAAAAGCACACCGGAAATTCCTAGAACTGGACGGACAGGTAGATGTGCTCTGTATGGGCGGAACCGACCTTTACTTCTACCTAGGCAAGCGTCGTTATCCAGTACGCGATGCCTGGAACATGGTGCGCGGAGTGCGAGCTACGCCCATTGCTGATGGTTCGAAGTTGAAGGTCGTGCTGGAGTACCAGACCGTAAAGAAAATCGCGAAAAAAGCAATCCTGAACAGCGGAATGAAGGTATTAATGATTAGTGCAGTAGATCGTTACGGGATGGGGCAAGGTTTTGACGAATCCGGGGCGGAGATCCTATACGGTGATTTTCTGTTTGGCCTGGGGTTGAACATTCCACTGCATCGGCTTTCCTCTGTCCGGAGACTTGCTCGTATTCTTCTGCCCATCGTTTGCCGGCTGCCATTCTCCTGGCTCTATCCGACCGGTAAAAAGCAAGAACAGAACACGCCGAAGTACCCATCCACTTGGCATTGGGCGGATTTGATCGCTGGGGATTTCCATTACATTGCCCGATATATGCCTCCGGATATGGGAGGAAAGGTCGTTCTGACCAATACAGTCACGGAGCGAGATATCGATTGGTTGAGGCAGAGGGGGATCGTTACCTTGATTACAACGACACCCGAAATGCAGGGACGCTCATTTGGGACGAATGTGATCGAAGGGATTTTGGTGTGCTTGCTAAAGAAAAACGCGGATCAGATCACCGCGGAGGAGTCGGTCAGTCTGCTGGAGCGGCTCGGTTTCGAACCAAGAATCGTTCCACTGGCATAGCTTGCGTTTTTCTGATCTTTATGGCTAAATATGCTATTCCCATGAAGTAGTCTTAACGTGGAAAACGCCATTGTTGAAGGGGGCGGAATCGATGTTGAATAGCGAAAAAAAATTGTACATTACTCATGAGGGCCTGAAAAAGCTTGAAAAAGAGCTAGAAGAGCTCCATACGGTACGCCGGTCCGAAGTGGCGGAACGCATCAAGCGCGCCAAAGAGTTCGGCGATCTCTCCGAGAACGCCGAATACGATGAAGCAAAAAAAGAACAAGCCTTCGTAGAAGGACGTATTTTAACCTTAGAGAAAATGCTGGCGCATGCGCAAATCATCGAGGCAACAGAGCTTGATTCAAAAATCGTGAATATCGGTTCCAAAGTAAAGCTACTGAACATGGACAATAAAAAGGAAGTTGTCTATACCATTGTAGGATCTTTTGAAGCGGACCCAAAGCAGGCACGAATCTCCGACGACTCCCCTTTGGGAAAAGCCCTGCTTGGCAAGAAAGCAAAAGATTTTGTTCGGATCAAAGCGCCTGCCGGGGAGTTTCACTACCAAGTCCTTGAAATTCACCACGGATGAGCGAAGATAGTTCGGAAAACGAACGGCAACGGAAGCTGAAGAAGCTACAAGAGCTTGGTATTGAACCTTACAACGGTCCATTCGCTGTTACGCACCGTGCATCCCTGATTCAAACGAGTTTTCCAGAACTGGAAGGGCAGTCTGTCGCAGTGGCGGGGCGCCTTGTTGCCATTCGAATCCACGGCAAAGCGGCGTTTGCCCACTTGGATGACGGTGAGGGACGTATTCAGCTTTACTTGAGAGCGGATACCTTGGCAGATGCTTACACAACCTTCACGGATCTGCTGGATATCGGTGACATTATCGGTTGTCACGGCACGGTGTTTAGAACACATACGGGAGAAGTCACCGTATCCGTCCAAGAATTCAAACTTCTGACTAAATCATTACGCGAGCTGCCGGAGAAATGGCATGGGCTCAAGGATGTGGAGCTGCGTTACCGGCAACGCTATCTGGACTTCATCGCAAACAGCAAGGCTCGACAGAACATCCATCTTCGGATCCGGATGATCGCTCTCGTGCGCCGCTTCCTGGAAGATCGGGATTTCTTGGAAGTGGAAACGCCGATCCTTCAGCCAATCTATGGCGGTGCGATGGCTCGCCCCTTTGTGACGCACCATCACGCGTTGAACCTCCCACTCTATCTTCGTATTGCACCAGAACTCTACCTCAAACGGATGACGGTGGGTGGGTTCAATCGCGTTTATGAGATTGGCCGCAACTTCCGTAACGAGGGAATCTCCTCCACCCACAACCCCGAATTTACTGAATTGGAAGTCTATCAAGCGTATGCCGACTACCGCGATATGATGCAGCTGACGGAGGAACTCATCGCCTTTCTGGCACAAAAGATCTTCGACAGCCATCGGATAGCGATCGCCGGGACAGAGGTCAACTTGGAACCTCCATGGGAAAGGCTTAGTTTGCGAGAAGCGTTTCAGAGGCACGCCGGAATTGAAATCGAATCGCTGCAAGATCTTGCATTTGCCCAAGACTACCTCGGACAAAATGGCATTCGAGTGGAAAAGAAGTTATCCTGGGGTACCGCAATTGATGAAATCCTAAAGAAACGAATCGAGCCGGGGTTAAGAGGGCCCGTGTTTTTATATGACTATCCCACAGTGCTCTCCCCCCTTGCTAAAAACAAGCCAGGAGATCCCGATTGGGTGGAGCGCTTCCAACCAATTCTGGCAGGAATTGAATTGGGAAATGCTTTTTCCGAGCTGGCGGATCCGCGAGAGCAGAGAAATCGCTTTCAAAACCAACTTCGGGAAAGAGAAAGGGGGGACGAAGAAGCCCACCCGATGGATGAAGACTTCGTTACTGCCCTGGAATATGGCTTACCGCCAACCGGTGGACTAGGAATTGGTCTGGACCGCTTGATTATGCTTTTTGCCCAAGAAGAATCGCTGCGCGAGATCATCGCGTTCCCCACCCTTCGTCCCAAGGCATCGTAACGCAGCCGCGATGTTATAATCGCAGAAGAGGTTTCCGGTGAGCCGGATCAAGCAGGAATCTTTTTATATTTGCTCCAATTGCGGCTATCAGAGTTTGAAATGGCTAGGCCGCTGTCCGGACTGTGGTGAATGGAACTCATTGTTGGAGCAAAGAACGGGAGAGGCATCTTCCACCCGTTTTCCATCGTCGCAGCATCCCGTGCTTTCTATCGCTCAGGTTCCTTCAGGCGAAATGACACGCCTCAAAACGGGAATCGGTGAATTGGACCGCGTGCTCGGTGGTGGGATGGTCCTGGGATCCTGTGTTTTGATTTCCGGTGAACCGGGAATCGGCAAATCCACCTTGATTCTGCAAGCTGCACAGCAAATCTCCGATCAAGGCAGAAAGGTCCTGTACGCATCGGGTGAAGAATCACCCAGTCAGTTAAGAATGCGGGCAGACCGTTTGAATTCCCGTTCGCCGAATCTGATGGTTAGTTTTGAGGGAAATGTCAACAGGATCCTCAATTGGATTGAAACAGATTCACCTGCGCTGGTGGTTGTGGATTCCATTCAGACAGCTTTTCTTTCTGATCTCCCGGCTGCTGCCGGCAGCATCGTGCAGGTGCGGGAATGCGCCTCCCGCCTGTTTACCTGCATCAAAGAGAGAAACATTCCCTTGGTTCTCGTTGGACAAGTCACCAAAGAAGGCAGCATTGCCGGACCAAAACTACTGGAACACCTGGTCGATGTGGTGCTCTATTTTGAAGGTGAACGCGCTACCTCTACCAGACTGCTTCGAGCGCAAAAGAACCGATTCGGCGACACTACCGAAATTGGCCTGTTTCGGATGACCGCTACCGGCCTGGTAGAAGTGAAGGAATCTGAGCATTTATTCCTTGAACCGTCGCATGGTTCGGGGATTCTAACCTGTGCACTTGAAGGAGCGCGCGTGATACCGGTGGAAGTGCAAGCGTTGGTTGCTCAAAGCTACCTGTCCATACCGCGGCGAGTGACCAATGGCTTCGACTACAATCGGTTCTTGATGATACTGGCCGTATATACGAAAACGATTTCCTCCCTGGCACAGGAAGACGTATATATCAATGTGCTCGGAGGGTTCCGCCTGGACGATCCTGCGTCGGACCTGGCAGTGGCACTGGCTGTAGGCAAGAACCAGAGAGAGTTGACGACCCCCCCCGTAGTGGCTCTGGGTGAATTGGGATTGGGTGGAGAACTGCGACCCGTTTCTGCCCTGGAAAAGAGAATGCAGACTGCGATTCGGCTGGGATTTCAAGATTTCATCATACCAGCGGGGAAAGTGGTGGATGGAGAGGGGGTGAATATCAAGCCGGCACGAACATTGAAGGATGCCTGGCAAGCTCTAAAAGACTTACAGAAAGGATAACCCCGTGAAACGATTCATTCGAATTTCTTTATTTATTATTCTAGCACTGGTCGGGGCGTTTTCCGGATGGCAATTGGGGCAGTTCTTGAATACGAATTTCTCGATACCGCTGAATCCCGGTCTGGTGAACGGACTGACTGCAGGCGTTTGCGGCGCAATCGGAATCGCTCTGGCTCCCCTGCTGGCACAAACCATGTTTTTACTGGGATCATGGTTGGTTCGAGCTGCGCATCAAATGAGCCTCGGAGATGTAATCCTCGGGTTCGCCGGTCTGATCCTCGGACTGCTTGTCGCCTACCTGATTAATATCGCAGCGGATGTCGAACGCATCCCTATTGTAGGGGTATATCTACCTGCGGTACTGGCGGTCCTATCCGCATACATCGGACTGACATTGTTCCTCTCAAGGCGGGAAGAGTTTTCCAACATCTTGGCTGGTGGAGGAATTTTCGCCCGCAGCCGTGAGCGGAGCAAACGGACGGACCACCGATTTTTGTTGGATACAAATGTGATCATCGATGGGAGAATCGCGGATGTTTTGAAATCAGGGATCCTAGATGGCACGGTGATCATTCCCAGCTTTGTTCTTGCTGAGCTCCAGTATGTGGCCGATTCCACTGATGCAATCCGGCGTGCTCGAGGTCGACGCGGGTTGGAAGTACTAAACCGCATCCAAAAAGAATCGCCGGTGAAGATAGACATACTGGAAGCAAAGAGCAGTGGTGATACAGTCGATCAACGCCTGTTAAAGCTGGGAAAATCCCTTGGCGCCAGTCTGATCACGAATGATTTCAACCTGGCACAAATTGCCAGGCTACAGGGTTTGCCGATCATCAATCTAAACGATTTGGCTAATGCCCTAAAACCCGTGGTTCTGCCCGGCGAAGAAATCACTATTACAGTGATCAAGGAAGGCAAGGAATCGGACCAGGGTGTGGGATACCTGGATGACGGCACAATGGTTGTGATTGAGGACGGCAAACAGCTGATTGGGGAAACCGTCAGCGCAATGGTGACTAGTATCTTGCAAACTTCTGCCGGCAGAATGATATTTGGGCGAAAGAATGAACGATCCTAGCGGGATGACCCACCCTAAGGGAATGCTATGAAGACCGCCGCCATCCTCGTGGGAGCTGGTGTCTCCCGAAGATTTGGAGAAGACAAGATTTTTCGCTGCTTGGGAGGTGTCCCTCTGGTCCGATGGACGATGGAGCCTTTTCTGCTGTCAAAGAGCATTTCAACCATCGTTTTGGTTTTGCATGCCAACCGTTTGCTACTAGCAGAACCCTTCCGACACATGCCAAAGGTTCGAGATCTCGTTGCGGGCGGGACTAGGCGCCAGGATTCCGTACGAGCCGGTCTTTCGGCTCTAGATGACGAAGTCTGGGTCTTGGTGCACGATGTTGCGCGCCCTTGTCTGACGGTGGGATTGGTGGAGCGGTTGGTGGACTGCCTGAGGCAGTTTCCGGCTGCAATCCCAGTGTGGCCCGTGATAGAGACCGTGAAAAGCATTGGGGGGAATGGGCGAGTACAAAAGACGCTCCCGCGTCGGAATCTTTTTTGGGCTCAAACGCCACAAGCTTTTCAACGGGTTCTCTTGGAGGAAGCTCACAATATCGCGGAGAGCAGAAAAGACAGCGCCCCCGATGACGCCAGTTTGGTCGAAAAAATGGGCGTGGAAGTGCATGCCATTCCAGGGGAAGAATCCAACATCAAAGTGACCACTCCACTGGATTGGATCTTGGCAACCAAGATTCTGGAAGGAAAGGAGCTTTCATGAGGATTGGGTTGGGATTTGATGTTCATCCCTATGCCACGGAAAGGCCTCTCATTCTTTGTGGTATTACCATCTCAAACGATGGCGGTCTCGGTGGCCACTCTGATGGTGATGTTTGCCTACACGCTTTGATGGATGCCATTTTGGGAGCAGTGGGAGAGGAGGATATCGGTGTTCTGTTTCCAGCAACCGAAGCCTGGAAGGGATCCTCCAGCCTTGTCATGTTGGAGCAAGTTGCCGGGATGGTCATCAAAACCGGGTTGACGTTGCTTACTGCGGACATCGCACTTGTGATGGAAACGCCGAAAATCGCCCCCTATCGCGAGCAGATGATAACCAAGCTGCAGTCCTACTTCCCTCTAGCCGCTCTGCATATTAAAGCCACAACCTGCGAAGGAATGGGCTTCATCGGACGTGGGGAAGGGGTTGCAGCATTGGCAGTAGCGTTAGTGGGGGCATAATGAGCTTCATAATCGGAACGAATTCCGTACTGGAAGCCTTACGAGCGCATGTTCGAATCCGTCGCATCGTTCTCATGGACGGTGGACATCCTGCGGAGGAAATCCTGACGGAATCGAATAGCCAACAAATCCCGATCGAACGCATATCGCCCGGGGAATTTCGTCGTCGCCATGGTACGAAAGCGCAAGGAGTTGCCGCCTTGTTGGATGTAAAACCAACATTGGATCCCGGGACGCTGTTGGCTACGCTGGAACCTCTCCCGGCAAATATAGTGCTGCTGTTGGATCAAATCCAAGATCCTCAAAATCTGGGTGCGCTGTTTCGAACAGCAGAAGCAGCCGGCATTTGGGGTGTAATACTTTCACAGCACAAAACGGCGCCATTGTCTGCGGCAGTTTTTAAAGCTTCAGCCGGTGCCCTTTCCCACCTGCGAGTTTGCATCGCGCCGAGCTTGGGGTATATGATCAACCAATTGAAGAAAACAGGTTTTTGGATCGTAGGAACTGACGCGCAAGGCGGGCGTGATCTGTACAGCGGAAATTTGACGTTTCCCCTCGCCCTGATCGTAGGAAGTGAGGGCTGGGGCGTGCGCCCTCTTCTGTTGGACCAATGCGACTTCCTGATCAAGATCCCGATGATGGGGAAGGTATCTTCCCTGAATGTATCTGTCGCCACGGGCATTGCGCTATATGAGATCCGACGCCAGCAAAAACAAGCGGGGCTGTTGAACGATGCATGATTTCTATCAGACATGGGAGTAGAATCGCAAAGATTGACCATTCTAGTCGTTTAAAGGGGAAAAGATGAGTAGAGAAATCATAATGATCGATGGTAATGAAGCAGCTGCTTACAGTGCATACCATACCAACGAAGTGATAGCAATTTACCCGATTACGCCTTCCTCGTTAATGGGCGAGTATGCGGACCAGTGGGCAGTAGAAGGACGTCCCAATATTTGGGGTAGCATACCGACCGTGGTGGAAATGCAGAGCGAAGGTGGTGCGGCCGGTGCCCTGCACGGTTCCATTCAAGCCGGCGCTTTGAGTTGTACGTTCACAGCTGCTCAGGGATTGCTTTTGATGATTCCGAACATGTACAAGATTGCCGGGGAGTTAACTCCAACTGTAATTCATGTGGCAGCTCGCACCGTGGCTACCCACGCGCTTTCCATTTTCGGTGACCATTCCGATGTGATGGGCACCCGCGAAACGGGTTTTGCCCTGTTGGCTTCCAATTCGCCCCAGGAAGCGATGGACATGGCATTGATCGCACAAGAAGCCAGTTTGGAATCCCGCGTACCCTTCCTCCATTTTTTCGACGGATTTCGCACGTCTCACGAATTGGCCCGGGCGGAAGAGATTTCCTTTGAACAAATGCGGGCGATGATAGACCAAGCGCGGGTAAAGGAATTCCGGCAGCGTGCTCTTTCTCCGGAAATGCCCAGAATTCGCGGTACTGCGCAAAACCCGGATGTATTTTTCCAGTCGAGAGAAGCTTGCAATCCTTTTTACGAGGCATGCCCGGTCATAACCGCTGCGGTCATGGAGAAGTTCTTTCGGATCACAGGCCGCCAGTATCATCTATTTGACTATGTGGGCGCTATCGATGCTGAGCGGGTGATCGTAATGATGGGTTCCGGAGCAGAAACTACGGAAGAAACCGCGAAGTACCTGACGGATCGAGGGGAGAAGGTGGGGCTGGTCAAAGTGAGGCTATTCCGACCCTTCGCGATAGCAGATTTTGTGCAAGCGTTGCCGGCTTCCATCCAAAAAATCGCTGTCCTGGATCGCACCAAGGAACCTGGAGCCATCGGGGAGCCCTTATATTTGGATGTTGTCACGGCGATTCATGAAGCCAAAGAGAGCGGGAAAGCATCGTTTGGGTCATTAAAAATCGTTGGCGGACGATACGGCCTATCATCCAAGGAGTTCACACCGGCAATGGTGAAGGCGATCTTGGACGAATTGATCAAGCCGGAACCGAAAAATCATTTTACCATTGGCATTCAAGAGGACATAACGAACTCCAGTCTACCCTTCGATCCTGCTTTTTCAACGGAAGATCCCCGCACATTGCGTTGCCTCTTCTACGGTCTGGGTTCGGATGGCACCGTCAGTGCCAATCACAACTCGATTCGGATCATCGGGTTGGAGACCGATAATTTTGCTCGCGGTTACTTTGTTTACGATTCCAAGAAAGCCGGCGCTGTCACGGTTTCTCACCTCCGCTTTGGACCAGAACCGATCCTCTCCACCTATCTGATCAACCGAGCTAATTTCATTGCTTGTCACCAGTTCTATTTTCTGGAACAGCAGGACATGCTGAAATCAGCGGAGCAGGGAGCCACATTCCTGTTGAATAGTCCGTATAAAGCAAGCGATGTTTGGAGCCATCTTCCGCGGCACGTACAGCAGCAGATGATTGAAAAAAAGATCAAGTTTTTTATGATCGATGGTTATCAGGTGGCCAAAGACACCGGCATGGGAAACCGGATTAATACCATCATGCAGACTTGCTTTTTTGCCATTTCCGGTATCCTGCCGAAGGACAAAGCGATCGAAAAAATCAAGGAATCCATTCAAAAGACATACGGCCGCCGTGGTGAAACCGTAGTGGCCAAGAACTTCTTGGCAGTGGACCATACCCTCTCTCATTTGCAGGAAGTCCAGGTGCCTGACACCGTTAGCTCCACGTTTGACATGCGCAGGCCGGTACCGCTGGAAGCGCCGGAATTCGTGCAAAACGTCACTGCCAGAATTATTGCTGGATTGGGTAATGACATTCCCACCAGCCTTCTGCCAAATGATGGGACATTTCCCTCTGCCACCTCTCAGTGGGAGCGCCGGAATATCGCTTTGGAGATTCCCATCTGGGATCCGTCGATCTGCATCCAGTGCGGCAAATGCTCCATCGTATGCCCTCACGCAACCATCCGCGGAAAAGTCTACGATCCGAAGTTGTTGGAGAAGGCACCGCCTGGGTTCAAGTCCGCCAAAGCGTTGTGGAAGGAATTCCCCAACATGGTTTTCAGCCTGCAAGTCGCGCCGGAAGATTGTACCGGTTGCGGACTGTGCGTATCAAACTGCCCGGCCAAGAACAAGCAGGAAAGCGGAAGGAAAGCAATC
>JBGOWQ010000184.1:0-3521 GCA_041478715.1 Thermodesulfobiota bacterium
CTCAGCCAAATAGTTGCTGCCGTTTCCCTCGATCCCTGCCAATCCAACAATTTCGCCCTCATAAAACTGGCAGCAGACGTTCTTTAGTGCTTGCAACCCGCGCTCATCGATCACGCTGAGATCTTTCACCTCAAGAATCGGCTTGCCTTTTGCCATATTCTGAACGCCAGAGGTCTTGGCCAGCTCAGAACCTACCATCATCATCGTCAGTTGGTTGAGAGTCGCTTCTTTTCCGGGTACCGAGCCAACCAGTTTTCCCTTGCGAAATACGGAAATCTGATCGGAGATTTGAAGCGCTTCCTGTAGTCGGTGCGTGATGTAGAGGATGGTATAGCCATTTTGATTCAAGTCCTTAATCACTTGGAGGAACGAATCAAGCTCGTTGGGAGCCAACACATTCGTTGCTTCATCGAAGAGCAGGATCTTCGATCCGCGAGCGAGGATCTTCAGGATCTCAACTTTTTGTTTTTCACCCTCGGTAAGCGCACCCACTTCCGTGTCGATTTTTCCCTCCAGACCAAAACAGAACATCTGCGAGAGTTTTTGAATGGCCGCTTTCGCTTGCTTTCGGTCGATGAAGAACTTGGTGTTCTGCATGAATAGGTAGATGTTTTCCAATATGCTCAAATCGGGAATTAACTTGAAGAATTGTGGCACCATACCAATTCCCAGTTTCAAAGAATCGTGCGGGGAACGGATTCCTTGTTTTTGGCCATTGATGAAGATTTCACCGGCATCTTTTTGGTAGAGTCCGTAGATGATGTTCATCAGAGTCGTCTTGCCCGCTCCATTCTCGCCCAGCAAGGTGTGGATCTCTCCCTTATGGAAAGCAAGTGAAACACCATCCAAAGCCTGAACCTGCCCAAAGTGCTTGGAGATTCCTTGGACTTCCAGAACGATTTCCGGCGTTCTGGTTTCTTCCATCTGTTTCACTTCTTCTCCGGGTGGAGAAAGTAGTAAACCTCTTCCGCTTCGATGGGTAACTTGTGAGTACGATATCCGACCGCGTTGTATACAGCATTAGCGATCGCAGCTGCGGTCGGATTCAGTCCAATTTCACCGACACCTTTTGCGCCATAGGGGCCTTCAGGATCACAAGTCTCTACCAGGAAGATCTGCTCTTGGGGAATATCCATCACTGTGGGTAGCATGACCCGATCCAGACAATCGGAAATGACCCGCCCTGTTTCGGGGTCCACGATCAGCTCCTCGGTAAGGGCGTATCCCATCCCTTGAGCCAAAGCGCCTTCGATTTGCCCTTCGACCGCAATGGGGTTGATGGCCTTGCCTACATCCTGGGCCACTGTGAATCGGAGAACTCGCACCGCGCCCGTTTCCGTATCCACTTCCACTTCCGCGGCTTGTGCGGAAAACGCGTAGGCGGCAGAGACATTGGCGTATCCCTGGAGAGTGAGCCTAACGGTATCAGGAACGTACTGGTAGAAGGAGTTGAGAAGATGACCCACACAACGGGGGGAATGGAAAACCGCATCGCCATAAGAGATTCGTTTCTCCGGATCTTTTTTGTGCAAAATTTGCCCTTGCTCAATCTGCAATTCCTCCATCGGCACTTGCAGGCGGGCTGAGGCGGATTCCAGCAGGTAATTTCGTAGTTGGATGGCGGCCAGTCGGGCAGCATTTCCGTCCTCGAAAGCGACCCGAGACGCAAAACTACCTAAGGATTGTGGTGTGGTTTCGGTGTCCATGCTGATCAGGCGAACCTGTTCCATCGGTAGTTGCAGTTCTTCAGCCACAATCTGGGTAATCACGGTATTTGCCCAGGTACCCGTATCGCCGGAGCCTTTATAGACAGAAACCTGACCATCCAAAAACATCTTGATCTCGATGGAAGAAAACTCACCATCGGGAAACACGTTGCTGCCGGAAACGTGGATGGCTGCGGCCAAGCCGATACCCTGGCGGAAGCGACCCGTCTTTTCCGCCTTCCACTTTTTCTGCCAATTCGTGGAAGAAACGACTTTGTTCAGGCATTCTTCCAGACCACAGGTCGTAATCTGCCATCCACAAGCGGTGGTGTCACCCGATTGATTGGCGTTTCGCAAACGCAGTTCCAGCGGATCGATCCCCAATTTTTCCGCGATCGTATCCATCTGCGATTCAATCGCAAAAATCGCTTGCGGAGCACCAAACCCTCTGAAAGGACCACCCGCTTGTTTGTTGGTGTAGACAACATCCCCCGTAAATCGGAAATGGGGTACCCGGTAATGGGAGGCCGCCGTGCCGGCAGCATATCCCGTCACGGCAGGACCGTAGTGACAATAGGCTCCTTTATCCACGATCACATCCATTTGCCGAGCCACGAAAGTCCCGTCCTTTTTCACTCCCGTCTTGAGGCGGATATAGAACGGGTGGCGAATACGGGTGGTGGTCATCTCTTCTTCCCTGGAAAACGTAATCCGCACGGGAGAACCCGTACGAATGGCCAAAAGAGCCGTGACTCCTTCGTCCTCGCAGTACTTGGAGCGGGAGCCAAAACCCCCTCCACAATGGATCTCCATCACCTGAACATGGGAGATCGGGAGGTTGCAGACATGAGCCACTTCTTTCCGAACGAAATACGGGCTTTGTGTCCCAGACCAGATTTGCAGAACGCCTTCCGTATTCATCAGAGCTGCGCTGGAACGTGGTTCCATGTTGCAATGGGGAACAGCTTGGGTGGAGAATTCATCCTCAAAAACGAAATCTGACTCGGCAAAACCTTGATCCACATCGCCAAAATCCCGTTTTATCGTAAGGACCAGGTTGTTGGCTTTGTCTTCATGAATTCGTGGCGCACTTTCCTTGAGCGCCTCTCGCGGATCGAAAACCGCGGGGAGAACTTCGTAGTTAACTTCGATCAAGGACAGCGCTGCTCGGGCAATTTCCTCGGATTCTGCGGCCACTGCAGCTACCGGATCCCCCACATATCGCACTTTGTCCATTGCCAAGGGGTACATGTCGGAGACTTGAGCGACATATTTGATCCCAGGGGTATCTTTGCCGGTCATCACCGTAACGACACCGGGTAATTGCAGAGCTTTGCTGACATCGATGCTGCGAATGCGGGCATGGGCGTGAGGGCTGCGCAAGATCTTGGCGTGCAGCATTCCCGGTAATCGGAGGTCGTCGGTGAATTGCGCTTGACCGGTTACTTTGGCCCAACCGTGGATCTCCGAGACGCGTTTTCCGATGTATCTCATCTGCTGGACCTCCATTTCAATACTCCTTGACTTGCACGCCATATGGGTCCTGGTGCGCGCTCTCGATCAATTCGCTGGAACGCGTTTTTCGGGGATTGTACTGTTCCCAATGAAGGAAGGAATCCGGATCCCGCCGCGGGCGTGGTTCTTTTTGCTCATTTGGGTATCCTACGGGCAGGATGCACAGAATTTGCAGGGGGTCGGGGATGTTCAGGATTCTCTTCACCTCTGCCGGATAGAAGTTGGTAAAGACCACCGAAGCCAACCCTTGAGCCTCCACTGCCAGCAACATGTTTTGAATGGCCATACTCACGCTGCCCC
>JBGOWQ010000014.1:0-12044 GCA_041478715.1 Thermodesulfobiota bacterium
ATTTTCATCAGGACGCTTTTGCCTGCGCCGTTTTCCCCCAATAATGCATGCACCTCTCCCTCATAGATATCGAGATCGACGTGATCATTGGCAAGTACAGCGGGGAATGATTCGGTAATTCCACGCAAAGCGATCAAGGGCTCTTGGGCGCTTTGTGGATCATTTGATTCCGACATCGGCTTCCTTCCAACCAAGGTAAGCATTCTGAGCGCGAAAAAGCCCCAGCATTCGTTTTGCTTCATTAATGTATAAGGCGGAGAAGGTTTGCGCAAGCGCGGAAAGTGGGGAGGAATATTGTCAGCCTTTCGGCGAGCCGTCTATGGTAGCTCTCTTCTGATTGTGGTCAAAATCCCTGAACAAATCCCCTGCGAGTCAATCAAGGTTGGCAGCACTTGAACCTAGGGAGCTGCAAAACGCGCCGATAGCCTGTGCTATGATCGAATCGCTTCATTTACCAAGGTCTTGCGCAGGAAGCGAGTCCCTGAAACGTGCTCGTGAAGCTGTGCCGGTCACCGAAGCTCAGCTCATCGGTGAAGGAGGAAGAAGACGCGTGGCACATTCAAAGGCAAACCAATCATCTCAGCGAGGTACGGGAGTGCCAATTCCGCATCGCCGGAAAAACACCAGGGCGGTCAAAGGTCGCGGAGCAGTCAAATTTGTTGTCTGCAAACGGAAGAGCAGCACGCAGAAGGAGGAAATGAATTGAAGAGGATTGCACTTGCAGTATCGGCCGTCGGGCTGGTCTTGTTCTTGCTTGTCGGCTGTGCCGGTCCTGCTTCCCCAACGTCGACTTCTGCATCTCCGACCCCTACTCCATCTCCGACTCCTACTCCATCTCCGACCCCTACTCCATCTCCGACTTCCACTCCAACCTCTACTCCAACCAATGGCGGGGTCACTGTCGGCGTCTGGGAGCCACTACCCTTCCATGGCGGTGATGTGCAGTGCCTGGCCCTTGACCCCTCGAACCCCCAGATCCTCTACGCCGGCACTGCAGGCGGAATCTACAAGAGCAACGACGGCGGGGGCAGCTGGGTTACGTCCTCCACCGGGCTGGCGGAGAACCCCGTGCGGAGCCTGGCCCTTGATCCCTCGAACCCCCAGATCCTCTACGCCGGCACCTTGGGCGGGGTCTTTAAGACCAGCGACTGCGGGGCCAGTTGGATTGCTTCCTCCACCGGGCTGGCGGACAACGGTGTGCTGGCAATCGACCCCTCGGACTCGCAGATCCTCTACGCCGGCACCTTGGGCGGCGGGGTGTGTATGAGCACGAACGGTGGGGCTGACTGGGTCGCTTCCCCCGACGGGCTGGCGGAGAACTGGGTGCAGTGCCTGGCCATCGACCCCGGCAACTCCCAGGTGCTCTACGTCAGCACCCAGACCCCTTACGCCGTCACCGACCGCGACGGGATCTGGAAGAGCAGCGACGGCGGGGCCAGTTGGATTGCTTCCTCCACCGGGCTGACCGATAGCACCGTGTGGTCCCTGACCATCGACTCCGGCAACTCCCAGGTGATCTTCGCCGGTACAAGCGCCGGAGTCTGGAAAAGCAGCGATGGCGGGATCAGCTGGTCCGCGTCCTCCAGCGGATTGCCGAATCGCTATGTGGTGTCTCTTGTGATTGACCCATCCAACCCCCAGATCCTCTACGCTGGTACCCGCGGCGGCGGAGTCTGGAAGAGTACGAACGGTGGGGCGAGCTGGGTCGCTTCCTCCAGCGGTCTGACGGACAGCATCGTTCAATGCCTGGTGATCGATCCCTCCGGAATCCTCTACGCCGGCACCAAGAACGGGTTTTTCCGGATGATCCCAAATCAGTAAGCACAGCTACAAAGCCTCCGCAACCGGTTAGAACCTGCACAAGGTGGCGATACTACTACAGATTGGGAAGTTTCTATGCTCAAAATGAAAAATGGGGTGGCTGGCTCAAGCAGGTTAGAACCTGTCGAATAACCTGCTATCCTCAAGAACCATAATAGATCATTTTGGCTAGAGCTCGCCTGGAATTCACCTCTGTATCGTATCTGCTACGCCTTACCGACCCCAGCTCATATCTTTTGGCGGGAGCGGACATGGAAACCGTATGTCGCCTGCTGGGGCATATCACGTACATGATCACATAGCGCTACATCCATCTGAACCAAGGCGGTCTGGCGGGGGCGCAGAGAAGGAATAGCTCGGGGAGGGGATCACCCCCGCTAGTTCGTAATCGTTTCCGATGAGCGAATCGTTTTTGGAGATCAGATATTTTACCGGAGGCTGGGGGACCAAATCGTATTGACTTGACAATGAGCGGCGAACTATCATGATTTTGGCGCTGGTTGTTCCAAACCAGTGACTCTCCCTTCTGAAGGAGGTTCGAATGTCTTATCTGTACGAGTATGAGTTAGGCAAGGCAAGCGAGATTCTGTGCAAGGAGCTGTTCAAGCTCAAACCGGGAGAGACATTCATTATCACGGCCGATACGGAGAGCGACAAACGGGTGGTCGATGCCACAGCCCGCGCAGCGTTCGCCTGCGATGCCAAACCGATGGTGATTTGGACCGCCTCTCCGCTGGGAGTGGGAAAGGCTGCGGACCCGATGCTGCCGGTGGAAGCCCTGACCGCCGCACTGAAAGCGGCGGACGCCTGGGTTGAGTACAACAACAAGTGGTTGCTGTATTCCACTCCTTACGACATCGCCTACAACGAAAACAAGAAACTCCGGCATCTTTGCCTGGTCGGTATGAACGTCGACATGATGGTTCGGTGTATTGGTCGGGTCGACTACCCCACATTGGAGAAGTTCGAGAAGAAAATAACCGACATGACCTTGAACGCCAAGCACATCCGCATGACCACCCCCGCCGGCGAGGATGTCGAGTTTGACAATGCGCCGGGCCGCAACCCGATCATGGAGCTCGGCTACTCGAACACACCGGGATCGCACATGATGGCCGGCCAGATTGGGTGGTCTCCCGACTTGGAATCGATCAACGGTGTGATCGTGTTTGATGGCTCGCTGGTTCCCCCCTGCATCGGTGTCGTCAAAACACCGGTCGCTTTGCACATCAAGAATGGCGATATTATCAAGGTGGAAGGTGGGGCAGAAGCCCAGGAATTCGATGCCTGGACCAAGAGCTTCAACCATCCACGCATGCGCAAACTCGCCCACGTCTGTTACGGATTCAATCCAGGCGCCCGCTTGACTGGCGACATCCTGGAAGACGAACGGGTCTGGGGTGGCACCGAATGGGGGGTCGGGAACGTCGGCGGCATTCTGATTCCCGGCGGAATTCCCGCTCCTTCCCACTCCGATGGCATCTGCCTGAACACTTCCGTTTGGCTAGACGGGGTGCTGGTGATGGATAAGGGCCAGGTTCTAGATGTCGAGCTGCAAGAGCTGGCAAAAAAGTTGGGCAAGTAACCGCAGGGTCCGGGTATGTCGACCTTATACGAATATGAGCTGGGGAAAGCCAGCATTACGCTTGCGCGGGAGTTGTTCGGCCTAAAAGGCGGGGAGACCTTCGTCATCACGGCCGATACCGAGAGCGACGAACGGGTGGTCGATGCCACAGCCCGCGCTGCGTTTGCCTGCGGCGCCAAGCCGATGGTGATCTGGTGGGGTTCCCCCCTGGGCGTGGGTAAAGCAGCAGACCCTATGCTTCCGCAGGAGGCCCTGACCGCCGTTCTGAAAGAAGCCGATGCTTGGGTAGAATTCAACAACAAATGGTTGCTGTACTCCACTCCGTTCGACATCGCCATGAGCGAGAACAAGCGATTGCGGTATCTGTGCTTGGTGGGAATGGATGTCGACATGATGATCCGCGTCCTGGGACGGGTCAATTACAAGGTCCTCAAGGAATTTGAAGAGACGATCACTGAAATGACCCATCGCGCCAAACACGTTCGGATGACCACACCCGCAGGGGAAGATCTCGAGTTTGACATGGATCCAAACCGGCCGATCTCCTGCGAAACCGGTTATGCGGACACTCCGGGACCGCACATGATGGCCGGCCAAATCGGCTGGGCACCCGTCTTCGAATCAATCAACGGCACTGTTGTATTTGACGGTTCGTTGGTCCCGCCATTCCTGGGAGTTCTCAAGCAGCCGGTCCGCCTAATCGTCGAGCGCGGCGAGATTGTGCGCATCGAGGGCGGAAAAGAGGCGGCGGAATTCGATATTTGGCTAAAGAGTTTCCACCATCCACAAATGCGAAAATTGGCGCACGTCTGTTACGGATTCAACCCGGGCGCCCGCTTGACCGGCAACATCCTGGAGGACGAACGCGTATGGGGCGGAACGGAATGGGGGATCGGGCAGGTGGGTCCGATGTATATCCCGCCGGATGGAATCAAGGGTCCTTCCCACTGCGATGGAATCTGCCTAAACACATCGGTCTGGTTAGACGACCAACAGATCACCAATCAAGGGCGAGTCCTCGATCCGCATCTGGCAAGACTTGCCCAAGAATTGGGTAAGAAGTAGGAGGTTTAGCGATGAACGATCGAATGGTTGACATCCTTTGTGAAATGGTGCAAATCTCCAGCGAATCCGGAGATGAAGCGGAGTTCATCTCCTATCTGCAAGAGAAACTGACCCGAGATTTTGGAGCAACCTGCACGCTGGACTCATATGGAAACTTGATTGCGAAAATTCCTGCTAAAAACTGTTCTGTCGCCGATCCGCTTCTTTTCGCCATGCATGCAGACACCGTCAAACCCGGTCGCGGAATCAAGCCGATCGTCCGAGAGGGCATGGTCCGTTCCAGCGGTGACACCATCCTCGGCGGCGATTGCAAAGCAGGGATCGCCGAGTTCATCGAGGCGGTTCAGACCGCAACCAAGCATCCACCTCTGGAAGTAGTGATCACCCGTGAGGAGGAGATTGGCTTCGGTGGAGCTCGTCACCTCGATTATGGGTTGATCCATGCAAAGAAGGGCTTTTTGCTGGATATGGACGCGCTGGACACTATCGTCGTCGGCGGCCCCTCCCACATGTTAATCGATGTGGAGATTGTCGGACGCGCAGCCCATGCCGGGATGGAGCCGGAAAAGGGCATCTCTGCGATCAAAGTAGCAGCCAATGCCATCTCCATAATGAACGATGGCCGAGTCGATCATGAAACGACAGCAAACGTGGGGATCATCGAGGGAGGCCTAATCCGCAATGGAGTGCCGGAGAAGGTCTCGATCAAGGCCGAGGTGCGCAGCCTCAACCATCAGAAATGCCTTCAGTTGAGCGAAACGGTCAAAGATGTCTACTAGGTGGCTGCACGCACAATGGGCGCGACTGCCACCGTGAATTTAACCCTGGCTTACAAGGCGATGCAAATCTCTCCCGATACGGCGATGGTGAAGCTAACACAAACGGCTTTGAACAGCGTTGGCATCGAGCCCCGGATTATCTCGATCACTGGTGGGCTGGAATCGGCATTGTACAACGAGAAGGGGATCGAGACGATTCCGATCGGCAATGGCGTCCAGGCAGAGCACTCTACCGACGAGCATATCCTGGTGGCGGACATGGAGAAGATCGTTAAGGTTTTGCACTACCTGTTCAACCATTTTTGCCAGTAGCTGCCTGCGAAGATGGAACTGTCCCTGGCCATCCAAAATCGAAGAAGCGTGCGGGCATTCCGAGCGGAACCAATCGCCCTTGACCAACTGAAAGCATTGATCCTTGAAGCTGCGATCTGGGCTCCAAGTGGTGGGAATGCCCAAACGTGGCGTTTCGGCCTGATCACTCGACCCGATTTAATCGGAAAAATCAAGATGATCAGCCCCGGCCTGCTTAGCCAACCTGCGGCCGTGATCGTCATCTGCCAAGATATGGAGGAGGCCAGGCGCAAGGGCAGTGATCTGGCGGTCAACGCTCTCAGCTGGATGGACACGGCCATGGCCGCGCAAAACTTAATGCTGGCAGCGCATGCGGCGGGGATTGGAACCTGCGCCATCGCTTCCTTTCATGCCAAGGCGGTGCAAAAAATACTTGATCTGCCCGAACGCATCGTTCCCCAATTGCTGGTATCCTTAGGGTATCCATCTCAATCCCCTAAACCGCCGTCTCGACGAACCGAGGTGCTCTGGCTCAATGAATACGCCGAATCAGGATCTTGAAAAGAGATTCTACGAACTGGTTTGCTACATGGTGACCAGCGCTCGGAATCTGGTCACGGAGACCAAGCTCTATGGACCCTTTCGCTTAGTGGATTCGGCCAGCCGCCTGGTCGAAATTCTCCCCCAGATGGGAGTAGATAGCATTCGGCTCCAATCCATCCGCCGGCAAATCGACGATGGGAAATACACTGTGATGGAAGACGAATCGACATTCTCCTCGTACCTAGAGAGCTTGGTGATGGCCTTGGTGAAATCGATGGACGAGTGATCGAGAAGTCATTGAAGTCAATAAGGAGGTGAAGGGAATCGGGAAAGGGTTTGCGATCGGGTAAGGTGAACAAAATCAGCATAGGAGGTGTAAAAGTACTGAAGATGACAAAAGCATTACGACGAGTTTTGGCTCTAACCTTAGTTTTGGGGATGCTGGCATCCGTACCGTTGATCTCGTCTTGCGCTGGACCGTCCACTCCTTCGCCCTCACCGACGACATCCCCCACCCCCACGCCCACACCAACAGCGTCTCCGTCGCCCACGCCCACAGCAACAAAGCCCCCAGCGGAAAAGATCGTCCGGCAAACCAACTCATGGCCCGCTTGGATCGACCCGGCCGTGGGCTCGGACTACACCGGCTCAACGATTCTATGTAACGTTTACGACAGCCTGGTCTTCCCACTGCGGGACGGGACAGCGAAACCCCTGGTTGCCACCAAATGGGAAGTGTCGGCGGACGGTCTGACCTACACTTTTAGCCTGAGACCGGGGATCAAGTTCCACAACGGGGACGAACTCACTGCCGACGATGTCGTTTATAGCATGAACCGTCTGATGACAATCGGCGAGGGGTATGGTTATCTCTTCACCACTACCGTTCAAGACATCAAGGCCCTAGACAAGAATACAGTTCAGATCACCTTGAAGCAGACCTTCGGCCCCTTCATCAACTCCCTCTGCCGTCTGTACATCCTCAACTCGAAACAAGTGATCGCGAACACCAAAAAGGAAGGCACATACGGAGACAACGGTGATTACGGGAAAGACTGGCTGGTCACCCATGACGCCGGATCGGGACCGTACATGATCAAAGACATGAGGACGGAGGAATATTGCCTGGCCGAGAAGTATGCCGATTATTGGGGCGGCTGGGCCGATTACCCGGATGCTCCCGATTCCTGGAAGGAAATCGGCACCACGGAAGCTGTTACCGTTCGCACCCTGATGGCGCGGCGGGAGCTGGAGGTTTCTGACCAGTGGCAGACAGCAGAGGCGATCGCATCGCTGGCAAAGATGCCCGGAATCGAAATTGCAACCGTCTACGCAGGATCCGTGCTGAACATCACGATGAATACGAAGAAGGCACCGACCGACGACATCCACTTCCGTAAGGCATTGGCTTATTGTATTGACTACGATGCGGTGGCCAATCAGCTGTTCCCAGGTTCCAAGCAAGCGATGGGACCCGTCGCGGCCGTGACTCCCGGTCACAATCCCAACCTGTTCCAGTTCACACAGGATTTCGCCAAAGCCGAAGAGGAAATCAAGCTGTCCAAATACTACGGTCAACTCGATCAATACCCCTTCGAACTTTGCTGGATTTCCGAAGTTCCTGATGAGGAGAAAATTGCCTTGATGGTGCAGGCCAACGCTGCCAAGATCGGGATCATAGTGGAAGTGGTAAAGACCCCCTGGCTCACCAATATCGACAACTGCGCCAAGATGGAAACCACACCAAACGGGATTGTCGTATTCGTGGCACCGCACTACGCGGAGGCTGGATCCATGCTGGAGTCCCGCTACCATTCCAAGTCGACCGGCACCTGGGAACAAGGCGAGTGGCTGCAAGATCCGGCGATCGACGCCGCGATCGAAGATGCCATCGCGACGATCGACCAGGCTGAGCGTTTCCAGAAGTATATGGCCATCCAAGCATCGCTGGTGGATCTCTGCCCAACCCTTTGGCTGTTTGATCAGGCTCAGAAGCAGGCGATTCAGAAAGATTACGTCGTCTTCCCCTCCTGGGAGGAAGTCAAGGCCGGTCGCCCGTCTCACCCGGTCATGGGCTATGACTTCTATTTCCGGGAATTCAAGGTCTATCCGGATAAGACACCGCCTCCCGCGTAAGGAGGAACTACCGGCTGGGTAGAAAATGGATTTTCCAGAAATGACGTTTGTCACGGATAAAGGGCCCTGAGAAGGAGCCCAAAAATAAAAAAAGGGGGGGGTACCCCCCCCTTTTTTAAAAAGGAGATTCCGGATGAAATTGGGAGCATTTCTGCTGAGAAGGATCCTGCTGTCGATCTTGGTCCTCTTTGGCATCTCGGTCCTGATTTTCGTGATCGCCCGCGTCGTCCCCGGAGATCCGGCCCGGATGGCCCTTGGTCCGAGAGCCCCCCAGGACGTGGTGGAACGGCTTCGGCAAGAAATGTACCTGGATAAACCCTTGCCGGAGCAGTACTTCTATTGGATCAAGGGCGTAGTCGTGGGAGATTTCGGCAAGTCCCTCTACACCAAGCGCGACGTGATCGATGACATCCGGGACTACCTACCCGCCACGATGGAGCTGGCGATCTTGGCCGGTTTTCTGATGGTGATCTTGGCGGTGGTCCTGGGCACTCTTGCGGCGAGATATCGAGATACTTGGGTCGATACCTTGATCCGACTGCTCTCGTACTTTGGCGTGGCCCTACCGGCATTTGTCGTCGCCGTATTGTTTATGCTCTTGTTTGGATATGTGTGGCCCATTCTACCTACGCTGGGAAGGATCAGCGTGGGGATCACTCCTCCGCCTACGATTACCGGAATGCTCACCTTTGACAGCCTGATCACGGGGAATTTCCCGGCCTTCTGGGATTCCTTCAAACACCTGCTGCTGCCCGGCATCGCGTTGGCCCTTGGCAGTATCTTCCAGGAAGCGCGAATCACCCGCTCCGCCATGGTGGAAAACATGAACAAGGACTTCCTGGCGGCCGAGAGGGGATACGGCATCCCGGAGCGGACGGTGATGTTCAAGTACCTGCTCAAGCCTTCTCTGATCCCGACGGTTTCCGTGATGGGCCTGGATTTTGCCTCCCTTTTGGGAAACGCCTTTTTGGTGGAACTGATCTTCAATTGGCCGGGGATTTCCCGCTACGGGATCAACGCCATGCTGCGGAAAGACTTGAACGCCATCTCTGCCGTGATCGTGATCTTCGGGCTGGTCTTCGTGATCGTGAACATCGTGGTCGACGTGATTGTGGCTTACCTCGACCCGCGCATCCGCCTGGGTGGCGTAAGGGGGACCTAGGATGAACACTAACCGCAACCATCGCCTCACGCCCCAACCCTCGGTGCTGCCGGGGACGCTCTCCGCCGGACACCGCTTCGTCGAACAATGGAAGAAGAACTGGTTCAAGTTCTCCCGCAACAGGCTGTCGGTGATCGGATTGGTGATCGTCCTGCTGGTGATCCTGCTGGCGGTTTTTGCGCCCTGGGTCACGCCCTATCCAGCCCATGCCGGAGCCTACGTCGACTTCGATAATGCCGGCCAGTCCCCCTCCGCCCAACATTGGCTGGGAACGGACATCTTTGGACGGGATATCCTCACCCGGATCATCTTCTCTTTCCGCGGGGCGCTGATCATGGCGATGGTCGTCCTGGCGCTGTCGGTCCCTCCCGGGGTGATCCTCGGCCTTCTGGGCGGCTACTTCAAGGGCACCTGGATCGATACAACAATCATGCGCTTGACGGACGTGTTCCTGGCAATGCCTCCCTTAATCCTGGCCCTGGCCGTTGCCTCGGTACTGGAGCCGAACCTGATGAACTCGATGATCGCCGTCACGGTGATGTGGTGGCCGTGGTACACCCGCTTGGTCTACGGCATGGCCTCCTATTTGCGCAACGAGTATTTCGTCATCGCCGCCGAGTTGACCGGCACCAGCAAATTTCACATCCTCTTCCGGGAAATCTTACCCAACTGCCTGTCGCCCGTTTTCACGAAAATGGCCCTGGACGTCGGCTGGGTAATTCTGATCGGTGCTTCCCTGAGCTTCGTCGGCTTGGGCGAGCAACCGCCGACTCCCGCCTTGGGCCAGATGGTGTCCGACGGCGCGAAATACATGCCGGACCTGTGGTGGATGACGATCTTCCCCGCCCTGGCGATCGTGCTGATCATTTTGGGGTTCAACCTCGCCGGCGATGGCGTGCGCGACATGCTCGAGATGAGGATGGGGTAGGGTGATGGAGGATAATCTACTGCTGGATATTCGCAATCTGCAGGTCTGGTACAGGGTCTACGGTGGGTACCTGAAGGTGCTGGACAAGGTCAACTTCCACATCGACAAGGGAGAGAAGGTGGGGCTGGTCGGGGAAACCGGATGCGGCAAGACGACGACGATGAAGGCCATCTTGCGGGTGCTGCCTGACCGTGATACGAAGATCCCCGGCGGGGAAATCCGGTTCCAGGGAGAAGACATCCTCAAAATGAATGGAAGAGACCTGCAAAAAATCCGCTCCCAGGGAATCGCGATGATCTTCCAGGACCCGACCGCTGCCCTCAATCCGGTGTTCACGATCGGCCAGCAGATCGGCGACGTCATTCGGTACTCCCTGGCTTCACGCAAATCGCGCCGACTGGAAAAGACCACGATCAAGTCCACGGCCATGCAGGCGCTGAAAGAGGTGTCCTTGCCGGATCAGGAACGAATGCTGGGCAACTACCCGATCCAGTTGAGCGGTGGCATGCGTCAGCGGGTCTGCATCTCGATGGCCATCACCACGCCTCGGCAACTGCTGATTGCCGATGAACCCGGCACCTCGCTCGACGTCACCATCCAGGACCAGATCCTCCGCCTGTTGCGCGAGCTGGTGGAGAAGCGCGGCACTTCGATTATCTTGATTACCCACTCGCTGGGCGTGGCCCGGGAGATGACCGATCGGATCTACGTGATGTACTCGGGAAGCATGGTGGAAGTCGCTCAATCCGCGGACCTGTTCGAGCGACCCCTCCATCCGTACACCCTCGGCTTGCTCGCTTCGGTCCCGAAAATCACCGGTGGCGGAATCACCAAAGGGATCCCCGGACAAATTCCCGACTACCTCCATCCCCCCAGCGGGTGCCGCTTCCACCCGCGCTGTCCCCAGGTCCTGCCGGAGTGCTCGGAGGAGAAGCCGTCCTTTTTCGATCTGGGAAATGGGCATCAGGTAGCCTGTTTCCTCTATAAGAGGGCATAATGCCGCAGACCATTTTAGAAATCGATCAATTGAAGAAGTACTTCCGCGTCGGCAAGAACAAACAGGGACCGATTTTTGTGCGGGCGGTCGACGGCGTCTCCTTCACAGTGGATGCCGGCGAAACCTTCGGCCTGGTGGGCGAATCCGGCTCCGGTAAAAGCACCCTAGCTTACACTGTGATCGGCATGTACAAGCCGACCGACGGCCGGATCCTCTACCGCGGGCGAAACCTGGGAGTGGAGGCCCGTCGGCGCCCGTTGGCATTGAAAAAAGAGCTACAGATCGTATTTCAGGATCCCGGCTCCTCCCTCAACCCCCGCCAGACCATCCGCCAGATCCTGGAAGTTCCCTTGCGCCTTCACCGGCGCGAACTGAAGAGAAGCGAGTTGGAGCAGACGGTGATCGAGCTGCTGGGAAAGGTAGAGCTGTCGCCGGACTACATGTACAAGTCACCCCCATCAATCGGCGGAGGAGAGAAGCAGATGGTCGGAATCGCCCGCGCACTGGCGGCCAATCCTTCGCTGATCCTGCTGGATGAGCCGACGTCCGCCCTCGATGTCTCCGTCCAGGCGAAGATCATCAGCAAACTGATCGAACTGCAGGCGGAGCTGAACCTCACCTATTTGTTCATCACTCACGACCTCAGCCTAATGCGGAATGTGGCCACCCGAATCGCGATCATGTATCTGGGCAAGATCTGCGAGCTGGCCAGCGCCAGCGAGTTCTTCCAGCACCCG
>JBGOWQ010000111.1:0-5059 GCA_041478715.1 Thermodesulfobiota bacterium
CTGCCGTCACGGGGATGGTTGTGCCGACTGCTTGACGGTCTGCCCGGGCGGAATCCGGGAAACCGGCGACCCGGAGAATCCCTTACAATTCGACCGGAAGCTTTGTCAGCTCTGTGTCACGCATCCTTGTGATCGGGCTTGTCCGCAGGCTGCACTGCGCCGGTCGAGCCGCTGGATTTCCCTGGATGAACTTGTTTCCATCGTCCGTCGCGACCGGCAGTACTGGGGGCCGCACGGCGGAATCACATTTACCGGAGGGGAGCCGTTATTGCAGCATGCATTCGTGCAAAAAGCAGCCCAGATGCTGGCGAGTGCGTATGTACACCTGGCCATCGAGACCAGCGCGCAAGCGGAGGAAGATGTCTTCCTGTCCGTCCTGGGCGATTTTGATTGGGCATTTATCGATCTGAAGCACATGAGCCCCCAGCAACACCAAGCGGGAACAGGAAAAACCAATCAGCGAATCCTGACCAACTTGGCCATGCTGGCTCGCTCCCGCTGGGCAGGACGCCTGCTGGTGCGGGTTCCCCTGATTCCTGGCTACAACGATGGAGACAACCTAACGGCTACGGCAAAGTATCTGCATGAGCTTGGCTTGTGCGAAGTGAACTTGTTGCCTTTCCATCGTCTGGGCGCATCCAAGTGGAGCCAATTGGGCCAACTCTATCCGTTCCGCGATACCCTGCCACCCACCGCAGAAGAAATGAAACAAGCAGCGCTTCCTTTTCTGGCAGAGAAGATCACCTGCTATCTTGGCTCTGATACACCCTTCTAAGCAAATCCCACGCCTCTATCCCGGGTTGCCATCCACCAAGTGTGCGCTTGGAAACAGCCTACCTTTACCCTGTTCTTTCACCGGAAAACCGTCTCACCCAAGCCACGAGCGAGGACCAAAACTTTTGCAGTTGTTGCCTGGTTTTATCATCTACCAGATTCCCCTCACTATCGAAAGCGCTTTCCGCTTGGGAAATCATCACTTCCGGGGTATTCATCACGTGCGTGTTGGCTGCGAACAGCACATTGCGCAGATGCTGTTGGCAGCGCACGGTACCGAAACGACCATTGGAAGCACCCATGATCCCAACCGGTTTGCCTTTCCAGGCATTATCCGTCGGAGGGCGGGTGCCCCAATCGAGCGCATTCTTGGTCAGTGCCGGGATGGAATAGTTGTACTCCGGAGTGACAATCAAAATACCATCCGCTTGCCGGATCTTTTCCTTCCAAACTCTCGTACGTTTCTCCTTGATCAGCAATCTACCACGTTCACCAGTTGGGATGGGTCGGTAGAATGAAGCCAATCGCGCTGGACGAGAGGGATACGGGCAGGTCGGCAACTCGTGAATCGGTCGCAGTTGACCAGATTGGCAGTGAGATGGACCGCCCTTCCTCTAAGCTTGAACAGTATCAGAAGCGAAATGGTCTCCCATTTCAGCCTGGGTTCTGCGAGGACAAGCTCGGGAAGGGCAGCCCGGCAAACTCTCCCCAAGCGTAACCGCTGAGGAGGTTTCTCACGATGGATTGTATCGGCATTGACGTCAGCAAGCAAACGTTGGTGGTCTTCGACGGCACCCAGGAAGGCCGCTTCCCCAACCTGCCCGGCTTGGAGCTCTTCCGCACCTGGCTGAAGGAGAGGTTCCCGCAGGGAACCGCTTCCCCGGTCCTGATCTTCGAACCCACCGGCCCCTATTCCCACGAGCTGAAGGTCTTTTGTGCCCAGGAGAAGATCCGGGTTCACATCCTCAACCCCAAGCGCAGCCACCACTTCCGCACCGCCCTGGGTCGCCGCTCCAAGAATGACCCGGTCGACGCCCGCACGCTCTACGCCTACCACGTTCTCCTGCCGGAGACGGAGTTCGCCATTCCGGCACCGAATCCCCAGGCGGAGACTTTGCGCCACCACCTGAATGCCTACCAGTTGGTGCAAAGCACCCGGATCCGGTTCGCCAACCACCTGGAGGCGGCCAGCCTGGAAAGCAACGCACCGCCGCTGTTGCTGAAAGAGCTGACGGCAGAAGTGCAACACCAACGACAGCGGGAGGAAATGTTGTTGCGAACGATGATCGACTGGGTGGAGCAACAACCAGAGCTGAGCACAGCTTTTCTCCGTTTCCAGACGATCCCCGGCATCGGACCGCTCACCGCCCTCTGCCTGTTACTGCTGGAGCTGACCTACCCCGGCACCAACCGACAGGAACTGACGGCCCTGGTCGGTCTGGATCCAAGGGAACGGCAATCCGGCACCTGTCTCCATCCGCCCCGGCACATCAGCAAGAACGGGCAGGCCCTGGCGCGCCGGTTGCTCTACCTGGCCGCCCTCTCTGCCGCTAGAAACCGACCCCACTTCCTGTCTCCCTTCTATCGCCAGCTCGTCGCGCGGGGAAAGCACAAGAAACAGGCCTTGATCGCCGTGGCACGCAAGCTCCTGCTGGTGGCGCATGCGGTCTACCGTAGCGAAGAGCCGTTCCGGGAAGAAGGGATCAGGGAGGTAACGCAGGAGGTGATCGTCGCTTGACAGAAAACACAGTATCTCACTGCCTTCCCGGAACCATCACCCGGATCGCTTTGGGTTTCACCCGGATCTCCACCGGCGTTGACCCCAGCGGATCGCCGTCGGCTTGAACCAGTAAAGGTGAAATCGAGTCCACATGAATGGAATCGGTCACCTGTTGCCAAGACAGGTTGCGGTCCCCCCGCTGCCGGCCGCTCAAGATATGACCTAATAACCAGAAGTAATCCAACAGAGTGCGGGCCCGGAAGATGTATGCCTCCACCTTTCCATCGTCTAGCCGAGCTTCGGGTCCCAACCGCAGCCGAGGGAAACCGACAAATGCATTGTTCATGAATACAATATCCGTGGCAAGCGGATGGGATTCCTTCCCATCCAAAGCCAAGTGAAACCGGCGCTGGCGCACACCAAGCAACCTTGCCGCCGCTGCGCCAACGTAGGCGAGGGAACCAAACCAGCGCTTGCCCTTGGACTTGGTCGAATGGATCACCGCGGCCGTGAACCCAATGCTTACGTTCAGGAAATGGCAGCTTTCTCCGACTTGCATCCCGTCTAGCTCCATCAGAGTATGCTCGCTCACAATCAGCAGGATCGACTTCGCCGGATCCAGCGGGATCCCTAGCGAACGAGCCAGCACATTCCCAGTACCGGCCGGGACGATCGCCAAGGGGATATTGGTGTCCAGCAACGCGCTGCCGACCGCTGATACCGTCCCATCCCCTCCCAGAACGACTGCCAGATCGATCGGAGTTGCCGGATCGACCAGCAAAGCGTGGATCGCTTCACTCAAATTTCCCTGGTCTGCAGTCTGGTGGGTTCGGGTATGCCATCCTTCCCGTTGCAAGCAATCCAACAGATCGCTGAGGATGGACTCAGCCTCACCTGCTCCACTTGCCGGATTGAAAACGATCAGCGCGCGTTTCATCTCTATGCTCGATTATAGGGGGAGCAGGCCTAGACTGCGCAGGATTGCAGCAGAGTCACAACCAGCCGAGGGGATTCCGTCAGAACGTGCCTTCCCTGTTCGGTAATTTGTCGTGGCGTTGGGCGATCATCTGCGCCAGGATGGAGATCGCAATTTCCCCCGGTCTCTCCCCCCCGATATCCAGCCCGATCGGTGCATGCACCGATCGCAACCGCTCCTCCGGAATTCCAGCGGTCCGCAAGTGCTGCAAAACCTTTGTCACCTTTGCTTTGCTCCCGATCATGCCGATATAGGCCGGTTGAGGAGACTTCCTCAACGTTTCGGCCAGTACTACTTCGTCCGCCGAATGACCCCTGGTCACGATCACCACGTAATCGGTGGGCCGATATTCAATCTCCGACACGGCCTGGAGATAATCCTGGGCCCGTACCTTATCGGCGCAAGGAAACCGCTCTCGGCTGGCGAATTGTTCGCGGTCGTCCACCACCACTAAGCGGAAGTCCAGGTCTTCGATTTTCGCTCCGATCGACTGACCGATATGCCCGCCGCCGAATAGATACAGAGAGGGGGGAGCTCCCACCGGCTCGATGTATACGTCCGCTTCGCCGCCGCAAAGCACTCCAATGCCCTGCCGATCCTCTTCCTTCAGCTCGAAATGGCACATTCGCGGTTGTCCATCCCGTATCGTTTTCAACGCTTCCTCCATCACAGAAGCCTCCAGTTTGCCGCCGCCGACTGTGCCCAAGATGCGGCCATCAGGGTAGACCAACATCTTGAAAGTGGTGCGGCCGGGACTGGCGGCGGAGGCATTGACCACGATCGCCAACGCTCCATTCTGCCCTTCATTTCGCAATCGCACAATCTCCTGATATAGGTCTGGCATATCTAGTAATGTGCCGAATTTCCAAGCAGGAATCAAGGGCTGCAATTGTCTACCCAGAGTAGAGGTCGGAAATTTGTTGGGTAGAATTGATTCTCAGTCAGACTATCGATCCAAAACTTGCTAAGATGGAGCAACACTTGCATTGGAGGAAGGCGATGAAAAAGCTGTTGGTGGTATTTTTGGTTGTCGCTTGCATTCTTCCTGGGATCGCCCTGGCAGAAGGGCCGCAGAAGCCTTCCTACCAGGTTCCCTTGTGGAAAGTGGTGGATGGCGTATATTTCCAGGGATCCTATGCCAAGGACTACAGTACGGCTTTAGTCAAAGCCTATCGCTTTGATCAAGATCCGCGCTTCTCCCTTGAAGCCTTGGTGCAGTTCGGCAAGGTCAGCTACTTGACCTTCCTTTACTACGGGCCGCAGGGAGACACTCTGACCGGCATGTTCCTGTTCGAGCATCCTTCGCACTGGGTGGTGCCACCCGATAGCCAAGGTGCGGGCATCAAGAAAGATACTCTGATGGAAGACGGGCACCGGTTATTGGGCGAGACCCTGCTGGCCGTCTGGCCAGAGGTCTCCATGGAGGAAACCCCTTTCTGGCCGGTGATCATGCTTTTTGCCCCGTTGCATCCCAGCCACGTCTATCTACCATTGAGCCCGATGGACCTGCAAACCATGCAGAAACAGTTGGAAGCACTGCTGGCTGTTCCCCTATCTCCCTCGGAGGGTCCTTTGGAATTCTCCAGTGA
>JBGOWQ010000166.1:0-3723 GCA_041478715.1 Thermodesulfobiota bacterium
CGACGTGCAGGGTGTTCTGGCCCCCAATGACGGCACCGCCGGCGGCGCGATTCAAGCCTTAGCCGCCCAAGGACTGGCCGGCAAGGTCCCCATCACGGGACAAGATGCCGAGCTAGCTGCTGCCCAACGTATTGTGCAGGGTACGCAGTCGATGACCGTCTTCAAAGACACCCGCAACCTGGGCACCGCAGCCATTGAGGCCGCCTTGATTCTGGCCACGGGCAAGATTCCCGACAACGCCAACCAGGTCGTCAACAACGACAAGGTGGACGTCAAGTCCATCCTGCTGGTCCCCGTCGCCGTGGACAAGACCAACATCGACAAAATCTTGATCGATTCCGGCTACCTGCTGAAAGTAGACGTCTACAAGGGTTCCTAAGCCTTACTGCTCCCACCCCCCGGCCAACCGCCGGGGGGTGGGTTCCTATCTATGGAGCCGGTTGCGGTTAGGATTGTTTCGCGGCTAGGCTCCACTTCAAACCTGAGGGCAAACCGATGGACGACTATATTCTAGAGATGAATGACATCACCAAGGAGTTTCCGGGCGTGCGGGCGCTGGACCAGGTCAGCTTCCGCGTCAAACGAGGGGAGATCCACGCACTGGTGGGGGAAAACGGGGCCGGGAAGTCCACTTTGATGAAAGTCTTGGCGGGCGTATATCCGGCCGGCAGCTACAGCGGTGAAATGGTCATGAATGAGAAGGAACTGCACTTCACCAACACCAAGGACTCCGAAAAAGCAGGAATTTCGATTATCTTTCAGGAACTGGCTCTAGTGAAGCAAATGAGCATCCAGGAGAACATCTTCCTGGGAGACGAGATCACCCGCCGCGGCATCATCGACTGGAACCAGACCTACATTGAGAGCAAAAAAGTGCTGGAGGAAGTGCACTTGGCACGGAATCCGGTAACTCCCGTGCGAAACCTCGGAGTCGGTGAGCAGCAACTGGTGGAGATTGCCAAGGCTGTCCGAAAGCGAACGGACATCCTAATTCTGGATGAGCCTTCGGCTGCGTTGACCGAGTCCGAGATCGGAAACCTCTTCCAAATTTTGCGGGACTTGAAGGCGAAAGGCGTGACCTGCATCTACATCTCCCATAAGCTGAGCGAAGTGTTCGACATCGCCGACCGGGTGACGATACTGCGTGACGGAAGAACTGTCGCCACTTCCGAAGTGAAGGAGATCAACGAGAACCGGATCATTTCCCTGATGGTGGGCCGCGAACTCACGCAGCGCTTTCCCACGCAGGAACACACCGCGCGCGAAACGGTGCTGGAAGTGAAGGACTGGACCGTGCTGGACCCGGATCTACCGAGCCGGAAGGTGATCGACAATGTCAGCTTCACCGCCAACCGCGGCGAGATCCTCGGCATTGCCGGCCTGATGGGAGCCGGACGCACCGAATTGGCGATGAGCCTTTTTGGCGCCTATGGTATCCGTCAAGGCGGCGAGATTTACCTGGAAGGGAAGAAGCTGGAAGCCCGCAATCCCCATGAAGCCATTCTGCAGGGTATCACCTACCTCTCCGAAGACCGCAAGCGGTACGGTTTCGTACCGCTGATGGATGTCCGGGCCAATATCACGCTTTCCAGCCTGGAGCAACTCTGGCACAGCGGTTTCATCAATAGTAACGAGGAAGTGAGGATCGCCGAACAATTCGTGACGGATTTGGCCATCAAAACCCCTTCGGTGGAGCAGAAAGTGGGGAACCTGTCCGGCGGGAACCAGCAAAAGGTGGCCCTTTCCAAATGGCTGCTGACCAAACCGAAAGTGCTGCTCTTGGATGAGCCGACTCGGGGCATCGATGTCGGCGCCAAGTTCGAAATCTACAACATCATGAATCGCCTGGTAGACCAGGGCGTCTGCATCATCATGATTTCCTCGGAGTTACCCGAAATCCTCGGCATGAGCGATCGCATCCTGGTGATGCACGAAGGGAAAATGGTAGGAGATCTACCACGCAGTGCAGCCACGCAGGAACGGGTCATGTTCTTCGCCACCGGAGGTCAGTGACAATGCAAAACACCAAACAAGGAACGCCAGCCTCACCCGAACGGACGAAGACACCAGGCACTGGCGGGCTTCGCTCCGGCATCCGGCAATACACCATGGTCATCGCCCTGTTACTGGTGTGGGGAATTTTCACAATCTTTACGGGAGCCAAATTCATCGAGCCCAGGAATCTATCCAACCTGTTCCTGCAAAGCGCCACAGTTGCGATCATCGCAGTCGGCATGGTCTGGGTGATGGTCGCCGGCCACATTGACCTTTCCGTCGGCTCATTGATGGGCTTTTGTGGTGCCATCGTCGCCGTGCTGATCACCAACCTCAATTGGAACCCGATCTTCGCCATCCTGGCGACACTGGTCGTCGGGATCTTAATCGGCATTTGGCAAGGTTACTGGATTGCTTACCGAGGAGTGCCCGCTTTCATCGTTACATTGGCCGGCATGTTGATCTACCGCGGTGGGGTTCTGGGGGTCGCCTCCAAGACGATCAGCCCCAACAGCCCGTCCTTCGCCGCTATCGGGCAAGGGTATTTACCCGCCCTCTTCGGCAGCACGCCGGGATTCAATGGTCTCTCTGCCATCGTCGCAGCTGCAGCCATCATCCTCTATAACATCTATGCCCTGCGCTCCCGCGCCTCCCGGATCAAGTATGGCTTCTCCGTCCCGCCCTGGCTTCGTCAAATCCTGATCCAGCTCGTCTATTCGATCGCCATCGGCCTCATCTTCGGGATCATGGTTTTCTACATGGGCATTCCTTACGCCATCCTGATCATCATGATCCTGGTCCTGGTCTTTTCCTTCGTTTCCAGCAACACTTCCTTCGGCCGGTATATCTATGCGATCGGCGGAAACCGGGAAGCGGCCAGGCTCTCCGGTATCAACGTGGCCAAAACCAACATGTATATCTTTATCGTCATGGGTTTCCTCTCCGCCGTAGCCGGGGTCGTTTTTACGGCGCGCCTCAACGCCGCCACCCTGGGAGCAGGGACCTCAATGGAGTTGGACGTGATCGCCGCCGCCGTGATCGGAGGAACAAGTACCCTGGGTGGCGAAGGCACGGTTTTCGGAGCCATCATCGGCGCTCTGGTGATGTCCAGCCTGGACAACGGCATGAGCTTGATGAACTTGGATGTCACTTGGCAATACGTGGTTAAAGGACTGGTGCTGCTGCTGGCCGTCGCTTTCGACGTCTATTCGCGGAAACGAGCCTAGTGCAAGGAGTGCCGGCAATTCTGAAGTTACTGCTGGCAAGGGTCGCTTCAGCGTAGCCAAGGTTCTGCCTGATGATCCTGGAAGCCCTTTCCAAGGTTTTGCCGATCATCCTGCTTTTCTTATTGGGACTCTTGCTGCGTTGGCGCAAGGTAATTCAGCCGGGAACAGTAGCGGACCTGAAAAGGATCGTGGTCAATTTTGCCCTTCCTTCCTTGCTTTTCCTGGCATTCGCCCGGGTAGCCCTGGAAGGTCGTTTTTTTATCCTGACTATCACCATCACCGCGCTGGGCCTTCTCATCTTGTGGCTGGGTGGTTACCTGCGTCGCCTGCTGCGGATCCGCTCCCCCTACTTTCAGGCACTGCTTCCCGGCTTCGAGGGCGGGATGATCGGCTACGGGATCTACAGCTCGGCCTACGGCAGCAACAACCTCTTCAAGCTGGGAGTGATGGATCTAGGTCAAGCGATCTTCTTCTTTGGCTTCATGCTGGCTTTCCTGGAGCG
>JBGOWQ010000037.1:0-8819 GCA_041478715.1 Thermodesulfobiota bacterium
ACGGACCTGGAAGAGAAGCTGAAAGCAACCTCATCCGCTCGTTTCCGGCTAGTAGGCACCGATGGCGTGTTTTCCATGGATGGTGAGATAGCCAAGCTGCGCGAAATCTGCGACCTGGCGGAGAACTATGATGCCCTGGTGATGGTGGACGATTCCCACGCTACCGGCTTCATGGGAAAAACCGGGCGGGGAACTCACGAGCACTGTGGTGTAGTCGGTCGTGTAGACCTGATCACTACCACGCTGGGAAAAGCTCTTGGTGGAGCCTCCGGCGGTTGTACATCCGGCCGCAAGGAGATCATCGAGATCCTACGCCAGCGTTCCCGCCCCTACCTCTTCTCCAACACCTTACCTCCAGTGGTGGTGTCCGCCGCTCTAGCCGTGATGGACTTGGTTTCGGAGAACACGGCCCTGCGCGACAAGCTGGAGAGGAATACACAGTATTTCCGCCAGCGAATGACCGCTGCCGGTTTCGATATCAAACCGGGGGTGCACCCTATTGTGCCGATCATGCTGTACAACGCCAAGCTCTCCCAGGATTTTGCCCGTGACCTATACAACGAGGGGATTTACGTGATTGGCTTTTATTACCCGGTGGTGGCCAAAGGTCAGGCGCGAATCCGAGTGCAATTGTCCGCCGCACACGAACAGGAGCATTTGGACAAGGCGATTGCGGCCTTCACCAAAGTCGGAACCAAGTACCAGATCCTACGCAAGACCAAGGACGAGGTCATCGCCCAGTACGGGCTCTAGCAGGAAGCGGGTGGAGGAAGGCAGTAAGCCGCGTATGAGCCGGCGGACCCAGATCATCCTGGTTCTTCTGCTCGTGATCTTCGTTTTCCTCTCCCGCGGCCTGTTCTTGGGTTTTCCCGCGGACAAGGTGTTCGATGAAGTGCACTATGTCCGTGCAGCAAACGCCTATGTAGCTGGCCAGGAAGATCCCAATTGGGAACACCCCCCTTTGGGGAAAATGTTGATTGCCAGCGGGATCCTGATTTTCGGCGACGATCCTTGGGGTTGGCGTTTCTTTCCCTATCTCTTCGGCTGCCTGACTGTGTTTCTGGTGTTCTGGCTGGCTCGCACCTTGGGTCTGGGAATGGGTGGAGCCCTATTTGCAGCTTTCCTTTTTTCCTGGGATTTCCTGTCTTTTGTGATGGGCCGGATGGCTATGTTGGATGTCTTTGTCGCGGCCTTCATTACGCTTTCCCTGCTATTTGCGGCACGGTACTACAAAAGCCGCAACCTGTGGGACTTCCTTTTCACCATGGTCGCTTGTGGCCTGGCTATATCCAGCAAATGGTCCGCTTTGTACCCTTCGCTCTTCCTCGGTTTTTTCTTCCTCGCGGTGCCGCCTTTTGCCCGGCACTTGCGTGGCAGTGTCCTCCGTTTCTTGACTAACGGTCTGCTGGTCCTGCTTTGCTTCATCATCGTGATTGGCGGGATTTATGCGCTGATCTACAGTTACTATTTCTCCTTCGGCCACACGGCGCAGGATTGGGTCAAGTTGCACACCGACGCTTGGGCCTGGCATACCCGGCCCAACATCGACCATCCCTACGCCTCGCAATGGTGGAGCTGGCCGCTGATGACCAAAGGAGTCTGGTATTACTACACTACAACGCCCGAGGGACTGACCCAGGGAATCCTGGCCATCGGTAATCCGGTCCTCTGGTATTTGGGCGGTTTAGCCATTGTGGTCTTGATCCTGGGTCTGACATTCTGGATCTACGACAAGAACCGCTTTCTCCCGTTCTTCATCCTGTTTGGCTTCTTGGCCAACTACGTGCCCTGGATGATTTCCAGCAAAGGCGGTTTCATCTTCTATATGCTGCCGGCTATTCCGTTTTATGCGCTGGGCATGACCTATTTCATCAACCGGACCTGGCGCACCGGATTCTGGCGGGGTCTGGGCTGGGTCTTCGTGATCCTGACCTTTCTGGCTTTCGCCCTGTTCTATCCCTTGCTGACCGGTCTACCGGTTTACCAGGAAACGTTCTTGCGCACTCTTTGGTCGGGCAGCTTTTTTGGTTTCTAAGTTCCAATCGGTTGATTGAGCAGCTATATCCCGTAGATCTCTCCATACTTCTTGCGCAAGTATGCCAGGAACGGCTGGGGACTGATCGACCCACCGGTCACCTTCTCGGTCAACTCAGCCGGCATATATTTCCCGCCAAAGACGTGGATGTTCTCGTGCAGCCAGGTTAGGAGGCCGCCGTACTCCCCCCGCGCGAATTGCCGGTATAAATCGGGAATGTCCTCCAAGGCCCGGGTAAAATACTGCACCGAGAGCAAGTTTCCCAAAGAGTAGGAGGGGAAATAACCGAAAGAGCCGCCAGACCAGTGCACATCCTGCAGTACGCCTTCCGCATCGTTCTTCACCCGGTAGCCCAGGTACTCCTCCATTTTGGCATTCCAGATCTCGGGAAGGTCTTTCACAGCAATCTTTCGCTCCAGCAGACCCATCTCGATCTCGAAACGGAGCATGATGTGCAGGTTATAAGTGACTTCATCCGATTCCACCCGGATAGCGGACGGTTCCACGGCATTGATCGCTCGCCAGAATGCGTCGACTCCCACATCGTCCAATTGGCCGGGGAATGCTTTCTGCGCCAAGGGAAACCAAAACTGCCAAAAGTCCAAGCTTCGACCGACGATGTTCTCCCACATCCGAGATTGCGATTCGTGCACGCCGAAGGATGCGCCGGACATCAGCGGGGTGCGGTCAAAGCGAGGAGGGATTCCCTGGTCATAGAGTGCGTGCCCGCCCTCATGAATCGCGGAGAAGATCGAAGAGGTCATCAGATCTTCCATGAATCGGTTGGTGACCCGCACATCGCCACTGGAAAAGGTGGTAGTGAACGGATGCGCCGTCCGATCCTGCCGGCCGCGCTGGAAGTCGTAACCAATGCCCTTCAGCAGCTCCTGGCTGAACGCTTCCTGCTTGTGAATGTCGAATTTCTGTCCCAGGAACCTCCGGTCTATCTTGTGCGGGCTTTCCACGATCGCTTGTACGATCGGGACTAGTCCATCGCGAAATTCGGCAAAGATCTGCTTCAACTGCAGGGTCTTCATGCCTGGTTCAAATCCATCCATCAGCGGGTCATAGATCGATTCCACGTAGCCATACGCTTCGGCCGCCTCGATCTCCAACTCCACGATTTCAGCAAGGGTGGGGGAGAACATGGCATAGTTTGATTCCTGGCGAGCGTGCACCCATGTCTCGTGCGCCAGCGATGTAGCCCGGGCTAAACGCGCCACCAGATCTATCGGCAGCTTGGTCCGCCGATCGTACTCCCGTTTGGTGCGGCGGACCAGCGCGGCCTCGTCCGAATCATAGGGTACGCTTTCCATCTGGGGTGCAAGATCATCCAGCAATTGGCCCACTTCCGGATTGGTGAATTTCTGATGGGCGATTTTACTCAAGGTTGAGACCTGCTCCGCGCGGGCTTCGTTCCCACCGGATGGCATATAGGTTTGTTGATCCCATTCCAACAGGGCCAGCGCATGCCGCAGATCCATCACCTCTGCCACGCGTTCTTTCAGTTGCTGTAATCGATCCATCCTATCTCCTCTCGTAGAAAATTGGTTGCCCCTCTATCAGCAGGGTTCGGGCACGATCCAGGTGCCGTTTAGATCCCGTAAATCTGGCCGTATTTCTCCTTCAAGTAGGCAAGGAACGGTTGGGCGTCGATTTCGCCACCCGTTACCCGCCGGACCAATTCTGTCGGTGTGTACTTGCTGCCATGCTGGTGAATGTTGGAGCGCAGCCATGCCAACAAAACTTCATAGCAACCCTCAGCTAGCTGCACACTTAGATTGGGTATCTCGGCCTGCGCCCGTTGATAGAACTGAACAGAGAGCAGATTTCCCAAGGCGTAGCCGGGGAAATACCCAAAATAGCCCATCGACCAATGCACGTCCTGTAACACGCCCTCTGCGTCATTCTTCACTTGATAGCCCAGCGATTCTTTCATTTTCGCGTTCCATGCCTGGGGCAGATCCTTCACGGCCAGGCGTCCTTCCACCAAATCCACTTCCATTTCAAACCGGAGGATGATATGCAGGTTATAGGTTACTTCGTCCGCTTCCACACGAATGGCAGACGGTTCTACGATATTGACAGCCTTCCAGTATTCCTCAGGCGTGACGCCCCGCAGTTGGTTCTCGAACCGTTTCTGCAGAACAGGAAACCAACGGGTCCAAAAGGACAAGCTGCGACCCACAATATTTTCCCACGTACGAGATTGCGATTCGTGCACGGCGGTGGAGGTTCCCCCACCCAGGAAACCGTGATCGAAATCCGCCCGCACACCTTGCTCGTAGAGAGCGTGGCCCCCTTCATGCAAAGCACCGAAGAATGAAGAAGTGGCTCTGTTGAGTAGAAAACGGTTGGTCACCCGCACGTCGCTCGAAGAAAAGGTAGTGGTGAACGGATGGGGGACCTTGTCCTGCCGACCTCGCCGGAAGTCGTAGCCTATCGCCGACAGCAGCTCCAAGGTGAAAGCTTCCTGATCCGCTAACTCGTATTCCGTCATCAGAAAGTCTTTCTTGATCTGCTTACCGCTGTCGGCGATGGCGGCGACGATGGGGACCAAACCGGCTTTCAGCTCGCTGAAAATGGCACGGACCTGGCGCGCTTTCATGTCCGGTTCGTAGAGATCCAGCAAGGGATCGTAGGGGCTGTCTTGATAGCCTAAATACTTTGCCATCTCCAGCTGAAGGCCAAGCAGCTCTTCCAGGTTCGGTTGGAAGATGGCAAAATCGGACTTGCTGCGAGCGTCCACCCACTTTTCGTTGGCTAGTGAGGTCGCTTTGGACAGGCGGGCGACCAAATCCGTCGGGATTTTGGCGAAACGATCATAGTTCCGTTGTACCACCCGCCAATAGGCGAAATCATCGGAATCGGGGTCCAATCCCTCCACCTCCAGCTTTGCAGCGGCCAGTAACTTCTCCATTTCTGAATTCACCAGCATCTGGTGGGAGATCTTGCCCAGGGTGGCCAATTGTTCCGCTCGGGCCGATGCTCCGCCCGCAGGCATAAAAGCATGCTGATCCCAACTCAACACGGCGGCGGCACGCTGCACATCGACGATTTCGGCGCACTTGGCTTTCAGTTCTTCCAGCTTGGTCATTCGTTCCTCCCGAGGGGGCTTAGTGTGCCCTCGATTATACGGGAGGAAATCGCAGGCCGCGACCCTATGTCAGGTTTTGCCGCGAGATCCTGCGACTTCAGCGCAAAGAACAATCCAATTTTTACTAGACGAACCGGAAGCGAATCTGATTTGGATCAATCGGCTATTCTAGTTGTGAAGTGCAGTGCGGGCAGCGAGTGGCGGGGATGGGAATTTGGGTGTGGCAGTATGGGCATTCCTTGGCGGTGGGGATCGCGGCGCTTTCCTGTTTGCGCCGCATCTGATTGATCGCCCGGATGATCAAGAACAGTACAAAAGCAACGATCAGAAAGTTGATCAGTGTATTGATGAACACCCCGTAGTTGATGGTGGGCGCACCAGCAGCCTTGGCCGCATCCAGCGAGGGGTAGGTTTGACCGTTCAAACTGATGAACAAATTGGAGAAGTTGACGCTACCCAAGAGCAGCCCAATCGGCGGCATGATCACATCATTGACCAAGGAAGCGATGATCGCACCGAAGGCAACGCCCAGAACGATCCCAATGGCCATATCAAGTAGGTTGCCGCGCATCACAAATTCCCTAAATTCCTTCCACATGGGTTGTAATCCTCCTATTTCATAGACTAGAACCGAGCGGGTTGGCCTGTCAATTCAGATTCGGCGAGAGATCCAAGTTGCATGGGGATTGCCCCATGCAACCCTCCGGCAATGACCAAACAACCTTCCTCTTGCCCGCTAGCATTCCCACGCGCGTTTCGGTATTGCTAGACTGATCCGGAGATTATGATCCAGTAAATTCGGGCCAAGACCCTATGGATTGCCCGTAAAGATGCGGATTCATGGTTTGGCGTGCTGATTTTGTGCTGCGCGATCGTGAAATCCTGTCTGAAATTGCCCAACTGTATTGTTCGGTCGCTTTTTCCATCGTTACCACTGACGACATGCTGGCTTCAAAACTCGAGCCGGGAGCCCCCTGCCTTCGGCGCGCTTTCGTGGCATGGAGACACTGGCTAAGCATGGCATTCGCACGGGCGTGGCGTTGATTGCCGGTTCTACCGTATCTGGAAGATAGCGAAACGAATGTGATGGCAGTTGTGCGGTAGGAAGCCGAAAGCAGCGCCAAAAATATCAACAGCGCTACGGGTTACGTTATGATTGCCCTTCGCCCGATGCGGACAAGTTGACCCAAGTATGCCGGGAGGGATGTCGGCGATTAGGACTGATTTGGTCTATGAAGGAATGGGTCAAAACAATCCGCATCGGACAACTTTCCTTGTACTAGGTGAGTTCTCCTGTCATCCGCGGCTGACAGCGTAGCGATTGCGAATCGGGCGAGGCAGGCCTCGTCTGACTTTGTTGTTCCAACTGGAACGCCCAAGCGGTCCCCGGCCGTTCTTGCTCCCGGCGTCGGACACGGGAAAAACATACGTGCTCTTGGAACCGAAAGACGGAACCGGTGCCGGTTCGTTGTAGTTGAATGTCTCCAAGCGACGGCGTTCGATCTTGACCCCCACAGCACGCTCGATCGTGGAAACCATCGCTCCATCGTCTCGACCGACGAAGGTAAAGGCGTCGCCGGTCTTGGCCGCACGACCGGTTCGCCCGATCCGGTGGGTGTAGGCATCCGCCGAGTCCGGGACGTCATAGTTGATTACATGCGAGATCAGGGAGACATCCAAACCGCGAGCGGCAATGTCGGTAGCTACCAGGATCTGGACGGATCCCCTTCGGAATCCCTCCAATGCAGCTTGACGCTTGGACTGTGGCAGGTTCCCCTGCAGCGAGGTTGCCTTGTATCCGGCTTTTTGCAGTTGATCCCCCAGGCGCTGGGCCCGATGCTTGGTTCGGACGAAGACCAGGACGGATTCCGTATCGGTCTTGCGCAACAGCTCCATCAACAATTGTGTTTTCAAATGGGGTTCCACCGGATAGAACGCGTGAGCCACGGTTTCCACCGGTGCCTGGTGACCGACTTGCACAGTAATCGGGTTGCACAGGATGTCCCGAGATAGGACGCGAATTTCCTCCGGCATGGTAGCGGAAAATTGCAACGTTTGACGCTCCTTGGGCAAATAGCGCAGAATGCGCCGGATGTCGGGTAGAAATCCCATATCCAACATCCGGTCCGCTTCGTCCAGCACCAACACTTCCAGCGAGGATAGGTCGATCGCACCCTGCCCGATTAAATCCAATAAACGACCCGGGCAAGCGATGACCACGTCCGTGCCGGCTTTGAGCCTGGCCTTCTGAGGATTGATGCCCACGCCGCCATAGATGGCCGTGCTGCGTAGCTTGGTCTTGCGACCGAACGCACAGAACGCGGTGTGAATCTGCTCGGCCAACTCCCGGGTGGGAGCCAGGATCAAGGCTCGGATCAAACCGGGTTGCCTTCCCAGCAGACGCTGCAAGATTGGCAGGGCATAGACTGCGGTTTTTCCGGTACCGGTTTGGGCTATACCTACGAGATCGCGGCCCTGCAGGACTGGCGGAATCGCTTTCTCCTGAATTGGCGTGGGTGTGGTATACCCTTCCGTCCGCACAGTAGCTGCGATTCGCGGATCAAATTGAAACGCTTCAAAATTCAAATATTACTCCTTCGTGGCTTGGTTCGAGAGGTCTTCTTTGGGACCGTTCGCCAGCACAGCGTAATACGCATCTACCCCTTGAGGGGTCTTTTGCGTGTGGGCAACGGTAGGGTTGGTCCTGAAATTGACGGTTTTCGGTCAGTCAATTCGAGCGAGCAAGCAGTATCCACCGCCCTGTTGTGGCTCCCAAGTGCATCAAATCAAGCAGGGAAGCTCTCAACGGAAATGTATTTTCCTCCCAATCCTTCTGTTTGTCAAATGCATTGCTGTTTCATCTGGTCGGTTCGACCCGTTGATCCGGGCCGGACAGCATCTTTCTGAACGGTCTGAAGGGGATGAGCGTAGAATGTCATGGTTCCTCACTGCTCAATCATTTTGGCCTGGTAATGCTTTGTGCTATACTTCGTCCACTGACCAAACAGCAAGGAGAATTGCGTTGCCAAGATCGAAATCTGCCAAGAAACGGGAAGTATTAACCAAGAAGAAGACCGATCGAAACCAAGCTTTGGAAGGAAAAATGAAGGGTATTATCAAGAAGGCCGATCGAGCCATTGCCAAGAAGACGCCAAATGCAGCCGCCCTTGCCAAGGAAACGGCTCAAATCATCGACAAGATGGCCAGCAAGGGAATCATTCACAAGAACCAAGCGGCCCGCCGCAAATCTCGTCTTGCCAAGAAAACACCACCAAGCGCTTAGTGTTTCCATTCTGATCCGTTATCGCTGATCCGTTATCGAACGGAGCCTAGGCTCCGTTCGTTTTTATTGCAGGCCTCACGGCGATAGAGACGATAAACGCTTCCAGCAACAGTTGGGGATCCATCCCAGCCCGCTTGACTTGCTGATCGATGCGGGAAAGCTGCTCTAGACCGGCCAAGGCTTGAGGTCGGGAAAGCCGATGGGGTAGCTCCAGGTATTTCTTCACGGCAAAGGGATGTTCACCGATCTTTTGCGCCAAGCGATAATAATCCGTCCGGCGGACTTCTCCCCACTCCGCCAACTGGTAGGCCATGCGGAACTGGCGGAATAGCAGAGCGAGGATTCGACCGGTAGCTTCACGGTCTTTGGCTGAGAGCGAACTCAGAACTCGCATCGCCCGCTGG
>JBGOWQ010000023.1:0-10219 GCA_041478715.1 Thermodesulfobiota bacterium
AAAAGGCAGCTAAAAAATGGAGGGGAATATAGGGGTTCATGGCTTTGTGATCTCCGCCAGTGTTATTCCACGGGTGAATGGGGTGCCCAGGGTCTCCACTGTCAATACCTTACACGCCGCCCCCTCCCCAGGTCAACCGAGAAAACCTAGGGAACCGGTTGGATGAGAATTTCCTCGTTGGAATCAAGATTCGGTTGCTTTGGTCCATCCCACCAGTACTGGTAGTAATAATAGTGAAATCCCTTCAATTCTGGCCATTGACGCCCGCGCACTAGCAAGAAGTGACGGTCATCCGTGGCGCAGAAATAATTCTCTCCAAAACGGCCAAAAGTTGGGTCTACCGGCAACCATTGCCCATTTGGTAATAGAATCTCGGCCCAATCGTGCGTCAGATCGCCGTGGGAGAATGTCCCCGGAACATAGGTGAAACCCTCCAAAAACCGGGCTGGGATGCCTCGTGCGCGACAAAGAGCAACGAACAGATCGGCGAATTCCGTGCAGTCCCCCTCTCCGGAACGAAATGCTGCCAAAGCCCCCTTCTCGCCTGGGTTGTACCCGTTGTAGTTCAAATAGCTCCCGACAAAGTCGTAAATCCGACGGGCAGCCTGCCCAGGATCGTCTTCCGAGCCCGCCAACTCGTTGGCTTTTTCCCGAATCTCGGATGAATCACTTTCTTCCCATTGTTCTGGCTGAGTGTACTGCTGGTACAGCATTGAGGTCGTATCATAGCCTGAAAAAGAATCGAAGCCTTGGAGGCGCGAAATAAAGGGTCTCAGGCTAACACAATACTGCACGCTGACCGTTACCGTATGCCCGGTTGGAACCTCACCGAGCTCGAAACGGACGAATCGATTCCCTACATTGTCAGAGAATGCTTCTTCTGCAGGAGCATTGCTTTGCCACGATTCTACGATTTGATGAGGGAGAACACTCTGCAAGAGCGGCAAGGTAAATGTGACGCCTGTGACGTCCGGACCATCCTTGTTTGTCAACGCTACACTATAGTCCAACGTGTATTGCTGGGTAGGACCCAGCCAGGTTTCCTGATAAATACGTTCCGCGCGCCAAACTATTACCGATACCTCCGCGCGAGTGGCAGGCTGTTGGGGATGAAATTCTCCATTCCGCACGATGGGGATCTCGTCCGGTGAAAAGAAAGGAACGACAATGGCGGTTTCAATGCAACCAAATGACCATCGGGTGGGCGGAACATCGATGAAACTTGCTTCTGGAGGAAAAAACAGGTCTTCTTGCCAGATCATGCGAACGAGCACCGCCACCATCTGCTCCTTGCTAACTGGATCCTGCGGTCGAAATGTATCGTCAGGAAATCCCAGGATGATCCCCTCCCGGGCACAAGCTTCTATGAAAGGAAATGCCCAAAAGGTGGGGGGAACATCCGGAAACCGGGAGTCGGGTGGATTCTGCAAATCCAGGTTGAATGCAAGACAAGTCACTTTGGCGAATTCCGCGCGAGTGATGCCCTGCCCAGGACGAAAGCTATGATCAGGGTATCCGGCCAGAATCCCCTTTTCACTGAGGGTTACTACGGCTTCATATTCCCAGGCATCCTGCGCTACATCAGAGTAAGCATGGAGGTCGGAAGGAGGTACAGCTAGCGCTGTGATTAGAACAAAAATCGCGAGGAACCAGCGTAGGAGCATGATGAATTTGACGGAAATCAACTCCTTACCCAGCGATTCCACAGTTCTGATAAATCCCGCCAAGCGGCTTCTGCTTCCATCAGACTCGCCGACTGAAAATGGATCGAGTCTCCCGGTTTGACTTGGCCTAAACGCCACAGATCCGCACCGATCACACAGGCGATTTTGGCATACCCGCCTGTGGTTTGCCGTTCCGCCAACAAAAGCAATGGTTGTCCTTCACTTTGCACCTGTACTGCACCGGCAGGAATCCCGTCGGTCAAGATATCAGCCCTACCCTTTATCTGGATGGGTTGTCCTTCCAATCGGTAGCCCATACGATCGGCCTGTGAAGTGATGGAATATCCATGCTGCAGGAAAGTGGCAATCCCTTTTTCGGTAAAGCATCCCAGCTGTGGTCCCAGTATGACCCTCACCGTCAAGGAAGATTCATAGCTGGGTATCCAGTCTGGAGAGAAAACGACCGGTACTGCTTCCTTCTCCTGACCGGGTTGAGAATAGAGCTCATCGCCTTTAACCAGCATTCGTCCATGAAAGCCGCCAAATTTCCCCAACAAATAGGTTGAACGGCTACCCAGCACAACTGGCACATCAATCCCACCCGATATGCCTAGATAGAGGCGGCAACCACGCTTGGCCCAACCAAAAGTCAACCGGTCCCCGGCCTTCGCGTTGCATTGTTGCCAGAGGGGAAGCCCACGATCATTCAACCGGGCACCCATGTCTGCCCCAGCCAAAGCAAAATTCCCGCCCTCTAGAAATTCGTACGAGCCGCCATACATGGTAAGTTCCAGCACTGCCTCGTCAATGGAATTGCCACAGAGCGCATTGGCTGCCCGCAAAGCATATTCGTCCATCGCTCCGGCTGGCGGAATTCCTTGATCTTGATAACCACGCCGGCCCCGGTCTTGGACAGATGTCAGCATTCCAGGCCGAAGGACGTGCAATCTAGGCATTTAAAACCTGGTCGATTCGGTACGTTCCTTCAGCCAATTGTCGCTTGATGGAAGCGAATTCAATGTTGTCCACCGGACGAAAACGGACCCATGCTCCCGGCTGGAATAGGGCGGGAGGGTCGGCCTGCAAGTTAAAAAGAGGAATCGGAGTTTGTCCAATAATCCGCCATCCACCGGGGCTCTCACTGGGGTAGATACCGGTTTGGGCACCAGCGATCCCAACAGAACCACGCGGGATTTTGAGTCGGGGATTGGTTAAGCGCGGCATGGCGATTCGCTGATCCAGGCTGCCCAGATAAGGGAAACCCGGTGTAAAACCAATCAAATAGACCAAATAGTCGCGATTTGCATGCAGCGCGACCACTTCTTCAGCCGTCAGTCCGGCATGATCAGCCACATCACTTAGATCGGGGCCGAATTCACCACCATAGATGGTTGGCAACAAGAACAATTCCTGTTTCCCTTCAAGTTGCTCGATTTTTAACGGCAATCGCTGGCGGATCTCTGCAGACAAAACTTCTGATGAAATAGACAAGGGATCATACTCCACCAATAACGAGGCATACGAAGGAATCATGTCCCGGATACCGTGAATAGGAATGCGGTGGAGCGATTGTCGCAAGGCGCGAACATTGGCAGATAGCTCTGGAGCGATATGTTGGCCGAATTCAACCAACAGTGCCTGATCTCCAGCCGGAAGGATCCGGACTTCCTGCATTAAACCGCCCGCAGGACAATCCCCTCTTTCACCATTGCTTGGTGTACGGCTTGGGCAATTGCGCAAGCGTTCGGATTGTCTCCATGGATGCACAAGCTTTGAAATGAGAGAAAGACTTGTTCGCCCGTCACTGCTTGCACGAACCCCGAACGAACCATTTGGACTGCTCGAATTGCCGCAACCTGCGGGTCGTGGATCATTGCTCCGGCTTGGCTACGGGGAATCAAGTTCCCTTCCAAATCATAGCCTCGATCGGCAAAAGCTTCCTCAATGGTGACTATTCCCAGAGCGCGGCCTTCTTCCACCATATGTGAACCAGCCAGGGCTATAAGTGACAAGTTTGGATCGAAAACCGAAACAGCCTCAGCGATCGCCCTCGCAAGATTTCGATCGCGAGCAGCCATGGTATAGAGGGCTCCATGCGGTTTGACGTGATGCAACGTGGTTCCAGCAGATCGAACAAAGGCTGCCAATGCCCCGATCTGATAGAGCAGAAATGCCTTCACTTCCCTTGGTGCGAGGACCATGTTACGACGTCCAAAACCTTGCAGATCAGGAAATCCGGGGTGAGCACCAATGGCGATCCCTCTTCGCAGGGCTAGGCCTACGGTTCGTTCCATCACGATGGGGTCTCCAGCGTGTAATCCGCAAGCAATGTTGGCAGATGTGATCCATTGCAGCAATTCCGAATCCTGGCCGATGTTGTAGGCACCAAAGCTTTCTCCCAGATCTGCATTTAGATCGATTGTGAACATACTGCCCTCCTAACCCCAATGTAGCAGAAGCGAATGCAGAAAACATCAGAAGCGTCTTTTTTTGGTCAAGCAGATTTGCCAAGTGTCATACTGACGATCGATCTGCTATAAATCCAGTAAAGCAGGTTCGTGATGGCCAGAATCAGGGCCGGAAACTCAGAATGAGGAGGAATGTGCGAATGGTAGACCAACGGAAAATCGAACGAGGCGGAGCCACATCGGTACGAGTGGAATGCCAGATGGGAGCCGGTGAATTGTACGTTAAGAGTGGAGCCCAAGCTCTGCTGGAAGCGGAATTCGATTACTCGCAAACTTCTGGGCAGCCGATCGTAAAATACACCGTTGCAGACGGCAGGGGTGACTTGTCCATTCGCCAACCGAAAAGCATTCAAGGCGTGTTTCATCGTTATCGTTGGGACATCCATTTAGGTGGGACTATACCGATGGACCTGCACGTCCAACTCGGTGCAGGCAAAGGAGAATGTTCCTTGGGTGGCCTAGATCTAACAAAACTAGTGATCGAAATGGGTGCAGGGGATTTTCGCCTGGACCTGGAGGGTTCCTGGCAGAGGGATCTAGACGTTCGCATCTCTTCCGGTGTAGGTCGCCTGGTGGTTCTCTACCCAAAGGAAACAGGAGTTAAAATTGATATAGGTCCAGGTTTAAGCGTAGTACATGCTAGTGGACTGAGAGTGGATGGCCGTCACTACGAGAACGAGGCTTATAGCAAAACACCAGCAACCGTCCGCATTGATATTTCAAAAGGCATTGGCGAAATAAACCTTCGACCTGCTCGTTAACTTCTGATTTGTAAGAGATAGGCCCGGGCCACTTGAGCTGCCAGCCGAGCATTAGATTCCGCCAAGGCAATGTTCGTTTCCACCGTCTTCCCACCGGAGGCTTTCTCCAGGAAAGAGAGTAGAAATGGGGTGAGTTGCCTCCCTTTGACCCCTGTTTTTTCTGCAGCCAGTACCGCCCGCTGGATCAGCTCCTCGACATAGAAGGGCGCAAGTTCCTTGTCTTTTGGTGGTGGATTCGCCAACAGAATTCCACTATTTGAACACAGTTCCTGCCAAGTGACATTCATAATCCGGGCAACCTCCCCCGCGGTCTGGATGGCCGTCACCTTCAAACCAGAAGTATGAGTATAGAATGCGGGAAACTCGGAGGTCTGGAAACCAAGCACTAGTACGCCTAGGGTTTCTAGCATCTCCAAGGTACGGGGAAGATCAAGGACAGCCTTAGCGCCCGAGGAAACTAACAGAACCGGTGTTTGAGACAAGGTAACCAGATCCGTTGAAATATCGAACGTCTCCTCTGCCTGGCGATGCACACCGCCAATCCCACCAGTAGCGAGCACGCGGATTCCGACTTGATAGGCAATGCGTAAGGTAGCAGAGATCGTGGTTCCTCCAGAAACCCCAACCGCGACAGCCCATGGAATCGTATGTGCCTGCAGTTTTTCTGCCTTGGTTTGAGCCAGTTGCTCCAGTTCAGCATGGCTGAAACCGACCTTGATTGTCCCCGCCAAAACGCCGATTGTAGCTGGAATCGCTCCTTCGCGGCGAATGGCTTCCTCCATGAATCGGGCAGTCTCCAGGTTAGAGGGGTAGGGAAGGCCGTGTGTGAGAATAGTGGTTTCTAGGGCGACAACTGCCCTTTTTTCCTTCAGTGCTCTTGCCACCTCCGGATGAACATCCAACACCCGACTCATCTCCTTTGATCCATCATCCTGTCACTGTTGAAGAACTCTATCCATTTTTCTGATTGATGAACGCACACTCAATTGTCAACCGCATTGAGGATTTGAGCCCAATCTCCCTCTGGTTGACCCCCATAGTGACTCACCACATACGCTCCCAACCGATTGGCTTTTCGCAGCGAAGAAGGTATATCACCAGTCCGCAGAAATTCCACAAGGAAAGCCGCATCGAAAGCATCACCGGCCCCCGTGCTGTCAAGAACCGGCGTTGGTTGCGAGGGAACGTGCCATTCGCCTAAACTGGAGAAGGCGGTTGAGCCCCTTAAACTCTGCTTCAGTACGACTATTTTACCATTTTGCAGCAATGCTTTTGTATCCGTTAGGGTCAATTTACTTGCTTCATCTTCGTTGAGAAGCAGGAAGTCGACGAGACCAATTCTTTCCAGGAGCTCTTGCGGTCCGTATCCCTCGATCAAATGAAACGAAGCAGGGTCAAACGCTATTGGCACCTTACGAACCCTGGCTTCCTCCAATACGCGTTGAATGAATGGAAGAGAAGATGGTGTAAACAAGCTGTAACCGGTAAAAAAGAATAGATCACGCCCATCAAGGCACGTTGGATCGAAATCACCCAAGCTGAACGCCAGAGAGGTTGGCTTATCCATCACAAAAGCGCGCTCCCAAAGGAGAGAAACGACGGCTCCGATTCGGGCAGTACGGGCACCTTTCACGATTTGGAGATGAAGACCCAATTTTTGCGCGAGATGTTCTTCCATCATCTTCCCAAGCCTGTCATCGCCAATTTTGCCTTGGAGAAGTACTTCTGCTTCCAAGCAAACAGCCCAAACTGCAAAGTTGGCAGCCGAACCGCCAGGCGTAAACTCGGCCTTTCCGGGGACATCCGATCCAAAAATAAGCGGCTCTTCGGGCCGAAGAAGGATATCCCAGGCGATATCCCCTAAAGCGAAAATCCTTGGAAAGAGCGGTTCCATTGCGGATTCGCTACCCGTTGCCTACCGACTGACCCAAAGAGGCAAACACTTCATCCGCCGCCGGAGTCCTTCATCTTGAGCCGCTGCTTCCACAAAGACAATTCCGGCCAGAGTCTGCGGAAGCCTGGCGATAAAGAGGCTATCCCACCCGATTCCATTAAGGAAAAACCCGAGGCTTGACCAAGAAACCTCATCAGCATGAACCCTCCAATCGGTCTATTGTCGCTGCTTTTCCACGCTGACGTAAACAGAAGCTTTATTGCTCTCTTCCTTTTGCATATTGGTATCACCCCGCGAAAAACCTCGCTCCGGAATGATCGGGAAACGCAAATGCAGATCCTGTATCTGCCGCAAAAACAGCAAGCCTCTGCAGATGACATAGGCAATCAATCATACTCCTCGATTCGCTGCCGGGTCGGAAACCGCAGAAAAACACCCGCCTTATTCGGGTAGAATGGGAAGGTTTCCCCAGGTGAGCTATAACCCGAAAGACCTTACCTAGAGCTGCTGGAGAACCCCGCATTTTCTTTGTGGCATCCTATTGACAACCCCTATTCTTTCTTCTATTCTTTGACTAAGGTTATACCAATAGCCTGTCTTCCCACCTCCCCCATGGCAGGGGTTGCCGCCCGGCAGCCCCTGTTTTTTTACCGCAATTCCTCCACTACTTGGCTTAAGGAGACCCGAGCTTGGGCGAATTTCCGCTCCAGGGTCATCACCTCTCTCAATGGGAAATAGCAATGTCCTTCGCGAGATAATGTCAGTAGGCGGCCAACGCGCGCTGCATACCGATGTTGCCCAAGAGCAATGGCGTACACTGCGTGCAATGGCGCGTTCCAACGGATGGCCAGTTCCTGTGGGGAAAGATAGGTTGCCTTTCTATTCTCCATCAGACCTCAGGAAAGGCGAAGAGAAACACCTTATCAATCCGCAATCCACGACGGTCGGGGATCGGGAATGCATGAAGGCGCAGTCCACCAATGTGCTCTTTCCGCGGAAGGGGTGATGAGAAAGCGAGAGCAAGAAATTCCTGCTCTGTTAGTGTGAGCTTCTGCCGCTTTGTTCCTGGCGAAAATGCCCGCCATCTGCCATTCCCTGACACTGTCAGAATGCACGGTTTGGGGCAGAGAAGCAGCATCTTGAGCGCGCAGGTATCGAAAGTGGCCGAGGAAAATACCCGTGCGACAGCGAATAGATCAAAGCCATCGCGGGCAATCACCTCTTCTACCCAAGCAGTTGGCAAAAGAAGCTCAGCGGCAGCGCGATTGATCTGCCAATGGGGTCCTTCAATGCCTCGTTGCATAGCCAGGAATTCCACGCATTCGTGTGCCAAATCGAATGGCACCCGCTGGTGAGGAAGAAGGGGGGAAAGCCGAATCCTCCATCCTCCATCACCCTTGGGATCCGGAAACAGGTAAGTTTTTCGGTCTGCAGCTTGTTTGTAATCCCAGAAAATACTCAACCCCAGATGCTCCAGTACATGCTCTAAGATGACGGGTGGACCGGTGATCCCCGCCTCTTTTAATGTCTGAAGAATAACCCGCTCCAATTCGGTAGAGCGGGTCATGGGTCCGATCATGTCGGTGTTCGAACGAAAGGATCTAGTTTGGGCGATCCAAGTTCCGCAAGAAGAACAGCAGACCCAAATACCCTTGTTTGTCGACTGCACCTGCACGGAAGCGAACTTGAGCCAACCGTTTGATGTCATCATCGCTGATATCGAATGTGCTTCTCATCTTCTTATCTAGCGACAATTCACGCAGAGCTGGTTCCAAAAGATTTAGATCGACCTTTTGTTCCGTCTGGTCTAGAAAGATCGGTTCCTTTGGGTCGACAAGGTAAGAGAGGGAATAGCCAAAAGTCTCTCCAAAACGTTGCAGAAATTTAAGTGAAGGTTTTAGGGCTCCCTGTTCAATCCGGGAAACCGTGGATGGCGTATAACCCAGCATCTGGGCCAACTTACCTTGAGATAGCCCTTTGCTTTTTCGAATTTCCCGGATTTTTTCTCGCGCTGTCTTCATCACCAATACTCCTTTCGGGAGTAGTATAGTGCAGCTTATGCTGAATTGTCAATATAGTTTGCAAAAAAAACATCTACATCACTGAGATCAATCGTAAAAAGACAAATCCAGCAACCCATGACCGGAGAGACAGAACAAGATGGTTTCTTGCCTTTCTTCCCGTTGTGCCCGCTGAATCTCGCGTAGTGCGCAGGCGATAGCATGGGCGGATTCCGGGGCTGGTACAATTCCTTCGCTGGCCATGAACAACCGCGCCGCCTGGCGAGCCTCGTCCTCTTCTACCGTCTGAGCCTCGATCCAGCCATGATGCAATAAGGCGGAGACGATGGGGGAGGCGCCATGGTAGCGCAAGCCCCCCGCATGTCGCACGGGCGGGATGAAATCACGACCCAAGGTATACATCTTTAAAAGGGGAGTGAACCCAGCGGTATCCCCCGTGTCGTATTCGTAGCGACCGGCCGTCAAGCTGGGACAGGAGAGTGGCTCGGCAGCGATTACCCGGACGGATTGACCGCCGAACTTCTCTGCCAGGAAGGGGAAGGAGATCCCGCCAAAATTGGAGCCACCCCCATGGCAGGCAATAACCACGTCCGGGAAGCGGTCCAGATCCGCCAAGGCCTGCTTGGCTTCCAGCCCGATCACCGTCTGATGCATCAGGACATGGTTCAGGACAGAACCCAAGGCATACTTGGTGCCGTTGCCGGCACGGGTGATCTCCAGGGCTTCGGAAATGGCAATGCCCAAGCTGCCGGGGCAGTCCGGAGACGCCTCCAGAATTTGCCGACCGAAGGCGGTGCTGGCGCTGGGACTGGCCTGCACTTTGGCGTCGAAGGCCCGAATTAGGCGCAACCGCTCGGGCTTCTGCTCGGCCGACACGCGGACCATGAACACCTCAATCGGCAGGTCCAGCAAGTATCCCGCCAGAGCCATGGCGGATCCCCATTGGCCGGCTCCCGTTTCCGTAGCGATCCTTTTGGTACCGGCTTGCGCGTTATAATAAACTTGGGCGAGGGCGGTGTTTAGTTTGTGGCTTCCTACCGGGCTGGTTCCCTCGTACTTGTAGTAGATCTCCCCCTCGTAGCCCAACTTCTTTTCCAAGCGTTTGGCGCGGGAGAGGGGAGTGGGTCGCCACAGCTGATAGAGCTCTCTGACGGCCTCCGGGATCTCCACCTGTCGTGCCGGCGTGAATTCCTGGGCCACCAGTTCGGGGGCAAAAAGTGCTTCCATCTCCTCTGCTTGAACAGGTTGGCGGGTAACCGGATGAAGCGGCGGATCCAAGGTGAAGGGCAGATCCGCTTGAATGTTGTACCAGTGTTTCGGTACGGTTGTGCCATTGCGTTGTGGCATCGCGTTCTCCTTTTCTAGGCGAAATAAAAAAAACCTCGTTCGTCGGGACGAAGGAGGTTAGTCT
>JBGOWQ010000060.1:0-6916 GCA_041478715.1 Thermodesulfobiota bacterium
CAGCTTCCCGGTCTACGAGTGGCTGATCGAAACGCGGATTCATCCAGAGGAAACAATCCCGATCGAACGCGCCGTACAGGTCGCACTGGGTAGCTCATCCGTAGCTCCTGGGACGAAATGGGAATATAACAATGCTGGCTTTGTCCTGCTCAGTTTCATTCTCGAGCGCGCCTCCGGCATGCCTTATGCCACCTATATGCAGCAAGCTATCATCCAACCGTTGGGCCTGACAAACACGATGATTCCCACCGGACCCAATATCCCCGGGCCCTATATGCGCTGCTTAGCCGGAACGGTGGACTACACCATCGGTGACATGGGATGGACGCGGGGCGCCGGAGAATTGATCAGCACGGCCGAGGACTTAAATACCTTTCACCAGGCTCTGCGCTCGGGGCGTTTGCTGAAACCGGAGATATTGGCGGAGATGTTTAGTTTTCTGAATACTCCCGCAGACCAGATGCGATTCGTCAAACCGGATGGATCCGCGGGTTACGGTTTGGGCTACGAACGCCAACAGAAAAAGAGCCTAGGGATCACCTTGGAGGGCCACAGCGGTGGAGTTCCCGGTTCCTTGAGCTTCATGTTTTACTGGGTGGAGGGAAAGGCTTTCATCTCTTATAACGTAAATACCACGGATCCAGCCGCGCAGAACATCGTGCTGCGCCTAGTCGAGGCTGTAAAACGCACATTGTCACCGTGAGGTTCTCCCCAACCAGTCAATCCTCCGCGGATCGTTCGGCGGAGTCCCCTTCCGCCGTCCAGGGCGGATCCACAACCACCAGGAACCGCAGCTCCTCCGGGCCATCGTTGCACAGCCACTGCAAGCACCCCGGCGGAATCCAGACGGCGCTTCCTTCCTTCACCGGATAGGATTCCCCGTCCAAAACCAGGGTCCCTTCTCCCACAAGGATCAGATAGGTCTCGGACTGTGCTAGAAAATGCTCTTTTGTGCTGACTCCGGGAGCCAGACGGACCGAGGAGAGACTGAAGTCGATAGCCAGCGGGTCCTGGGCCGGGTGAAAGATCTGCCGCAGTCGGCTACCGTCTCCCACCACGCTCTCCGCTAAGTCCTCAATGTTCTTAATCACCGGTTTCATGTCATCATCCGTCCCTTTTTGGGTTGTTCTTCATTCTGCGATTTGTTTTTACTTTCAACTTGTCACTCGAAACTCGTCATTCGCAACTCGCAACTTTCTGTAGTCTTGTGATCTGTTTTTGGTTTCAACTCGCCACTCGCCACTCGTCATTCGTCACTATCTAGCTCTTCCTTCACGATCCGATTGAGCAACTCCGGGTTCGCTTTCCCCTCGGACCGTTTCATCGCTTGTCCCACAAAGAAGCCGAACAGCGTATCCTTGCCCTGGCGGTAGGCTTCCCGTTCTTTGGGATTCTGGGCCAGGATCTCCCGCACCCAGCCTCGGATCGTTTCCAGATCCAGGATTTGACCCAAGGCTTGCTCTTGCACCACTTTACCGGCGCCTTTGCCCGTGGCCAGCATCTCCGATATCACCGTTTTTCCGATTTTGGAGGAGATCGTGCCCCGGTGAATCAGTTGCAGAAGCTCGGCGAAATCCTCTGGCCGCAGCGGAATCTCGTCGATCGTGCAATTGCGCGCGTTGAGGGTTTTGGAAACCTCCGACAGCAGCCAATTGGCAATCTCTTTGCCGTTGGGGTACAGCGACAATGTCCGGTCGAAGAACCGGGCCAATTCAGGTGCGTTGGCGATGGTGGTCGCTTCGGCCGGGAAAAGTCCCATTTCATGCAACCGCCTTCGCCTCTCTTCCGGCAGTTCCGGCAAGCCTTGGCGCACGGCGTCAATCCACTGTGGAGTGATCTTCAAGGGCACCAGATCCGGCTCCGGGAAGTAGCGGTAGTCCTCCGCTTCCTCCTTGGTACGGCCGGAGATGGTGATCCCGCTGGATTCCTCGAAGTGCCGCGTTTCCTGCACCACCGGTTCCCCCTTGTCCAACAGAGCGGTCTGCCGCTCGATCTCGTATTCCAGCGCTTTGCGTACCGAACGGAAGGAATTCACGTTCTTGACCTCGGCGCGGGTGCCGCCGTCCAGCGAGATATTGACGTCACAGCGCAAGGCACCTTCCTCCATGTTCCCGCTGGAAATGCCGAGCGTGCGTAGGATTGCCCGCATCTCGATTAGATAAGCGGAGGCTTCCTCGGCCGAGGTAATGTCTGGGGCGGAGACGACCTCCAGCAGCGGCACACCCGACCGATTGAAGTCCAGCAGGGAGGTAGTAGCGTGTTCCGTGATGGAGCGGCCGTGCATCATCTTGGCCGTGTCTTCCTCCATATGTACCCGGATGATCCCGATCCGCCGCTTGCTCTGTTCGGTCTCCACCATCAGGTACCCGTTGCGGGAGAAGGGCACGTCGTACTGGGAAATCTGGTAGCCCTTGGGCAGATCCGGATAGAAGTAGTTCTTGCGGTGAAACTGGGAGAAGGACTGGATCTGGCAGTGCAGTGCCAAAGCCACGGCAAAGGCGGATTCCACTGCCTGACGATTCAGCACCGGCAACGCGCCGGGCAGAGCCAGGCAGACCGGGCAAACCCGGCTGTTGGGACTCGCGCCGAACTCCACCGGGCAACTGCAGAACATTTTGCTGGCCGTATTCAGCTGCACATGCACTTCCAGACCGATTGTAGGGCTACGCACGGGACGCCTCCGCCAGCGGCGGCACAAGATCGTGCAGGCCGGTGGTTTGCTGGAAGCGCCAAGCCACCTGCAGGATGCGGGATTCTGCCAGGGCAGGTCCCACCAGCTGCAACCCCACCGGCAAGCCTCTCTCGATGCCCATCGGCAAAGAGAGGGAGGGGAGTCCGGCCAGCGAGATGGGGATGGTGAAGAGGTCAGCCATGTACATCGCTAGAGGGTCATCCACTTTTTCACCCAGACGGAAGGCTGTACTGGGGGCAGTGGGAACGGCGATCAAGTCCACGATCCCGAAAGCCTGTTCGAAATCGCGCCGGATCAGCGTGCGCACCTGCTGCGCTTTCAGGTAGAAAGCATCGCGATAGCCGGCGGAGAGGGCATAGGTTCCCAGCATGATCCGGCGCTTGACCTCCGCGCCAAACCCCTGGCCGCGGGTAGCCTGGTAAAGGTCTTTCAGATTCTCGCCGGGAACGCGCAACCCGTAGCGGATCCCGTCAAAGCGAGCCAGGTTGGCCGAGGCCTCGGCCGGTGCGATCAGATAGTAGGTTGGCAAGGCGTAATGGGAGTGGGGGAGGGAAATCGATTCGATGGTGAACCCCAACCCGCGCAGTGTATCTAACGCACGATGAAAGGTGCGTTCCACTTCCGGTGCCAATCCCATCGCCAACCAATCGCCGGCGAAGCCGATCCGCAAAGAACCAGGGTTGTTTTCCAGCTCCCGAAAATAGGGAGGCACCGGCTCACGCAGGGAGGTGGAATCCAGCGGGTCGTATCCGGCGATTGCCTCCAGCAGCATGGCACAATCACGCACATTGCGGGCGAAAGCTCCCACCTGATCCAACGAAGAGGCGAAGGCGGTCAGACCGTAACGGGAGACCCGGCCGTAGGTCGGCTTGAAGCCGCACAGGCCGCAGAAAGAGGCCGGTTGGCGCACCGAGCCGCCGGTGTCCGTTCCCAGGGAGAGGAAGACTTGGCCGGAAGCCACGGCTGCGGCTGAACCGCCGGAAGAACCCCCCGGCACCCGTTCCAGGTCCCAGGGATTTCGGGTGGGAAAGAAGGCGGAGTTCTCCGTGGAAGAGCCCATGGCGAATTCGTCGCAATTGGTCTTTCCCAGAAGAACCGCCCCCCCCTGTTCCAGCCGTTCAATCACGGTCGCGCTGTAAGGCGGGATAAAATCCTCCAGGATGCGGGAGCCGCAAGTGGTGCGAAGTCCCTTGGTACAAAGGTTATCCTTGACGGCCACCGGCAACCCGAACAGAGGCCCAGGCATTTCACCCTTAGAGCGCTGCTGATCTAAAGCGGAGGCCTTGGCCAGAGCCCGTTCCCCGTCTTGCGTCAGGAACGAATGGATCCTATCTTCTGTTTGCGACAGCCAGTCCAGCGAAATCTCCACCAGTTCGCGGCAGGAGAGTTCCCCCCGCGACAGCATCGGTAGGATTTCGTAGGCCGGGCGTTGGAGCAGGGGATTCATTCTTCTTCCAGGATGGTGGGGATGCGGAAACAGTTCCCTTCCCGGTCCGGCGCGTTCCGCAACACATCCTCCACCGCCAAACTTGGCCGGGCGATGTCCTCCCGCATCACGTTCACCAGCGGCAACACCCCACTGGTAGGTGGAATCCCTGTCGTGTCCAGTTCGGAAATCCGGCTGAAATGGGACAAGAGTGACTCCATCTGCTGGCGCAGTATCTCCAGCTCCTCCGGTGAAAACCGCAACCGAGCCAGTTGGGCGATGTGCAGTGCATCCCCTGCAGTGACTTTCATGGTGTCAGACTGATACCTCCTTATTCAGCATCAATGCCTACCTGATCTCGCAATTGAAAGTTGCATTGCCCGTTAGAACAGCGTCCCTAAGAAGTAGGCCGCCACCACCGTCAGGAACACCGCCACCAGGCTGGCGCCCATGGCGTGGCGGGGTTTCAAGCTGTGCAATTTCCAAAGAACCCGGTAGTAGACGAACCAGCCCCAGATCGGTCCGATGAAACCCATCACCAAGTCCAGCACCTTCATGCCGAAGGTGGGATTACTCTGGGCGATCACCGGCAACACGAACAGAGTGTCGAGGCTCATTAGCAGGACGGTCAGCAACACTGGCAAGAAGAAGGCGGGTAAGGTGACGTGGATCGTTTCCGGCAATCCGGCTTGCCCCTTGGAATTCAAGCACCAGACGTAGGCAATAAAGCCACAGAACAACCAGAGGAGCAAAGCGATCGGGATCACCATCAACAACGACAGCTGGAAAGAGCCCCGCAGTAGACACCCCGCCAGCACGATCAGCAAGCCCAGCACAATACCGATTGTCACATTGCTGATCCACAAGCGACGCTGAGATAGGGAGCCGGCCAGGAATGCTAAATCCTCCGGGCTTTTCATTCCAGCTACGAGCAAGGAAATCAGGTCATTCATCGTTTCGTTTCCTCCAGCATGGCTATGAACTCTTCTTCCTTCAGGATGCGTACGCCCATTTTTTGTGCCCTAGCTACTTTACTGCCGGGTTTTTCACCCGCCACCACAAAACCGGTTTTGGCTGAAACCGACGAGGTGGCTTCCCCCCCCAATTCCTTCACGATCCGTTCCGCTTGCTCGCGGGTGAAGCCCGCCAAAATGCCGGTGAACACGAAGGTTTTCCCTTGCCAAGGCACTGCACCGGTTTGCATCGGCGCTTCCTCTTCCAGGCGCAGGCCGGCGCGGCGCAGCTCATCGATCAACCGGCGGGTTTGCGGTTGGCGGAAGAACACCACCACGCTTTTGGCGATGGAAGGACCGATGCCGGAGAGGGTCTGCAGATCTTCCTCCGTCACCGCAAAGAAGTCCTCGATGGAGTGGTATTTGCTCGTCAACAATTCCGCCACATGCCATCCGACCTGATCGATGCCCAGGGCCGTTAAGAACTGGCGTAGAGGCCTGTTCTTGCTGCTTTCGATCTGTCCCAGCAGCTTTGTCGCCAACATTGAGCCCATTCGTTCCAGCCTTAGCATTGGATCGATCGAAAGGCGATATAGGTCGGTGACATCCTTCACCAACTCCGATTTGTACAGCGCCACAATGATCGCCGGACCGACACCGTCCATCCCCATCACTGCCGCGAAGTGTAGCAGCCGTTCGCTAACTTGCGCCGGGCAGGAAATGTTGGTGCAACGGGTCACCGCTTCCCCCGGTAACCGCAATGTCTCCGCGCCGCACACCGGACAGGTCCTGGGCATCACAAACGCCGGTTCGGGCCCTGTCCGCCGTTCCGTCAGAACGGATAAGATCTCCGGGATTACGGCTCCCGCTTTGTGCACCACCACCCAATCCCCGACGCGGACGTCCTTGCGTCGCACTTCATCCTCGTTGTGCAGGGAGGCGTGGGACACCGTGGAGCCGTCCACTACCACCGGCGTCATCACCGCCACCGGTGTCAGGGTACCAGTGCGGCCAACATAAACGGTGATCTCACGCACTTGGGTGATCTCTTCCACGGCCGGGAATTTGTAAGCGATCGCCCAGCGCGGGCTGTGACTGGTGGCGCCCAGGCGTTCTTGCAAAGCCAGGACATTCACCTTCAAGACCGCCCCGTCCACGCCGAACGGCAGTTCACCCCGCTGAGCCTGCCATTCCTGGCAGAAGGCGATCGCATCCTCCATGGAAGGAACCAGGCGAAAGGCCGGGGGACGTTTAAAACCAGCAGACCAGATGTATTCCATCGCCTCGCCATGGGTGATGAAAGTCCGCCCCTCCACCGCGCCGACGGCGTAGGGGAAGAAGGACAATTTGCGGTGAGCCGTGATCTTACTGTCCTGCTGCCGCACGCTGCCGGCAGCGGCATTGCGCGGGTTGGCGAACGGCGGTTCCCCGCGGGAGAGCCGCTCCTGATTTAAAGCTTCGAAATCGGGATAGGTCATAATCACCTCACCCCGCACCTCCAGCAATGCCGGCGGATCCGCCGGTATCAGTTGCAACGGGATCGTCTTCAACGTGCGTAGGTTGGTAGAGATGTCCTCCCCTTCGGTGCCATCACCCCGAGTGGCGCCTACGGCAAAATGCCCCCGCTCGTAGGAGAGGGAAACGGCCAGTCCGTCGAACTTCAACTCGCAGGCGTACTCGATCGGAATCTCACCCAAAAGGCGTTTAACCCGCTTGTCGAATGCCCGCAAGTCCTCCGCGGTGAAGGCGTTGTCCAGCGATTGCAGGGGCAGGCGATGGCGCACCGCACCAAATTCCTTCACCGGCGGTGCCCCTACTCGCTGGGTGGGAGAATTGAGCGTCACC
>JBGOWQ010000134.1:0-4458 GCA_041478715.1 Thermodesulfobiota bacterium
AGCAATACCCGATAGCGCAAAGGGGAATTCACCGGCGCGAATTCGCGGAAAAGCGTCCCTTCATCTAGGTTTATCCCAATCAGCAATGGAACTGCTTCTTGCACTCCGCGGGCGAAGCGCGATGCAGGGTTCTCCGGAAGTACCCAGCCATCGACTACCGGACCGAGCAGACTCATGTTTCGGAAGAGTTGCAGGCCTGAATGAGCAGCCGCTAGGATTTGCATGGCTGATCGGGATCGCATTGCTTTCAAGGTCTCCCTTCCCCTTGTGCAGCCGAGTCTTACGGATATCCGGTTCCAAACTTCATAGGCATGCTCTAAAGCCGTATATCTTCCGGGTCGAACAGGCACCCAGTCCCCGACAGGTCCTCCGCTTTGAGCGATGACGCGATGGAATAAACCGGAAGCCAAAGGGCTTGCCATCAATCGACAAGCGCTGAACGCTCCAGCCGACTCACCAAAGATGGTTACACGCTGGGGATCCCCGCCGAAACCCTCCACATTTTCCCGGATCCAGCGTAGAGCTTCCACCTGGTCAAGCAACCCATAATTGCCGGAGGAGTGATGCGGCGATTCCGCGGCCAATAAAGGGCTAGCCAAGAAACCAAATGGCCCTAGCCGATAGTTGATAGTGACCACCACCGCGCCACGGCGGGCAAGGGAAGCACCATCATAGATGGGCTGAGAACCCGCTCCGAGGTAGAAGGCGCCACCATGAATCCAGACCATTACCGGCAACTTCTCCCCCATCTGGCAACTGGGGGTCCAGATGTTCAGAAATAGACAATCTTCGCTAGTATCGGCTGCATTGATGTTGGGCCCGAATGATGAGAGTGGTTGGGGACAGGTTTTGCCGAAGGTCTGACAGAAACGCTGCTGGACCCAAGCCTTGGGTGGCCCAGTGGGCTTCCAGCGAAGATTGCCTGTCGGCGGTGAGGCATAAGGAATTCCCAGGAAGCGGTACAATCCGTCGCATTCCTGTCCCACGACGGGACCATACGCGGTTTGAACAACTGGATCGTGTGACATTGACCTCCCTGCAGTGCGGTGATCCTAGCGGTCTTACACCCGCGGAATCAGTATAGCACTAGGAAAAAACAGAGAACAGCCGAGTTCATAGATCGATTTTCTGCTTCAGCCAAAGAATCACCACATATTGACCAAAAAAGAACAAAAATAGGGAACCAGCGCGGCACCGAATTCATGAAAGGGATTCTTCCACAAGAAGTTAAGGCTGGCTGATATCACCAACATTGCCTCAAAGATCACAACCCCGTTGTTGGTGAGAAACGTCAGCAGGCGTATGGCAGCACCGCCGCCCCATTTCAACAGAACGAAAGCCGCAATGAGCCCCATCACTTCTCCCCCGGCAGCACCCATCCAGAGCAATGGTTCCTGCTGGGTGAATCCGACCGCAACAACTGCCGGAAACACCAATGCCAATGCGATGGTGGCAAGTTTACCCTTGGCTCGGATCGATTTGCGTTCCCGCTCTCTCTTTTCTTTCTTGGAAAGGTTGCCTTTCGGTGGCTTTAGCGGATTGAGAAAGTCCAGTAACATAGGGTGCAGTTTGCACTGATTCGCTCGATCGCGACAAGAAAAGGAATCGCCGCGTACAACGGGCGAACCCGAAAAAAGCAATCACAGGGAGTGCACGAGACCGTCATTCCCCTGATAGAAGGGAGTACGATGAAGGGACATTTGATGATAGCCAGAGGAGCGATGTAACGCCCAAGTGATCTCCCAAACGACTCTCCAACGCACATTCGCTGCGCTACAGCATCCGAACTATCGGCTGTGGTTCATCGGCCAAACGATTTCGCTCTTCGGCTCCTGGATGCAATCTACCGCTCAGGGATTCCTGGTCTTCGAACTGACCCACTCTTCAGCCTATTTGGGGTACGTAGCGTTTGCCTCTGGGTTACCGATATGGTTGTTTATGCTTTTCGCGGGTGTGGTGGCGGACCGGATGCCGAGACGCACGCTACTGATGATCACGCAGACCGGTATGATGATCCTGGCATTTCTTCTAACAGCCCTAACCTTCTCGGGCTTGATACAACCCTGGCATATCGTGGTCCTCGCTTTTTTTCTCGGATTGGCCAATGCCTTTGATGCGCCGGCTCGACTGGCATTCGTGATGGAATTGGTCAATCGTGACGATTTAACGAACGCCATTGCCCTCAACGCCACCATGTTTAATCTGGCAACAGCCATCGGACCGGCAGTGGCTGGTTTGACATATGCCGCTTTTGGTCCGGGATGGTGTTTTCTACTGAATGGGATTTCTTTTGTTGCGGTGATCGGCGCTCTATTGCGAATGAGGTTACAGTCATTTGTTCCGCAAGAGCGAAGGGGATCCGCGTTCTTCGATTTGCGCGAAGGTCTTCGTTTCGTGTTCTCACAATCCGCAGTGCGCACGATTATGCTCTTTGTGGCGGTTTTTAGCTTATTTGGCATATCCTTTGTCACCCTCTTCCCAGCATGGGCGGTGAAGGTTCTGGGCGGAAACGCAACCACCAACGGATTGCTGCAATCCGCCCGGGGACTTGGTGCTTTGATCAGCGCACTGACCTTGGCCTCGCTGTCCCGGACTCTCTTCAAAGGAAAGAGCTTTACGATTGGGACTTTTGCCTTTCCTCTTTGCTTGTTGCTGTTTTCCTTCATGGTGTGGTTGCCGCTTTCCTTACTCGCCCTGGTGGCCTTGGGAGCAGCACAAATACTGATTTTGAACCTAGCCAACAACTTCCTGCAGACATTGTCTCCCGATGCCCTTCGCGGTCGGGTGATGAGCGTGTATAGTCTTTTATTCTTCGGTCTGATGCCGATCGGTGGATTGTTGGCCGGAGGGCTGGCGGATCAAATAAGCGAACCTCTGACCGTAATGGCAGGCGGTTCGATTGTCCTGTTGATGGCCGCACTCGTCTACCTCTTCCAGCCTAGAATACGCTCCCTACGTTAGGGTCGAGACTGATGAAGAGTTACGCCTCCAAGGACTAGGGTGCCAACCGGAAAGCGGCAAACAAAATCCGGTGCCGGAGAAAACCAAAAGTGACCTCCAATGGCCAAACGAAGATCTCGCTTCTTTTTGGCTGCGATTCACTGTTTTTAGCAAAGGTCTATAGTATTTCCATGCTTGCTAGCGCTGCCCGGCTCGGGGAAGTAAATAAAAGGAACAGAACAACTTTTCAGCTCCGGCTGGATAGCAGCTGGATCATCATGGGCCCCCTTCTATTTCTAGCTATCGGTTTTATCTATCTGGAGTTGCTAGCTCCCAATCTACTCTCTTGGCAACAGTGGTTTGTCGCTTTGGTTATTTTTCTCCTGGTTCTCCTCTCCCAACTCGGGCATGCACTGGCCCATTTATGGATGGCTAAAGCGATTGACCAGGAACCTCCTCTGGTTTTAAGGGTTGCATTCTGGGGGGATCTTGCTCAATCGTGGTCCTCCTCCGGTCTCGATTGGAAGGAGGCAGTTTCTGCCATGGCTGGGCTGGTGTTCCAGATCGCCCTTGGCTTCGTTTGCTTCCTGTTGTGGAATCGTCAAATAAGTCCTTGGTTCAACCTGATAACGGGTTTTGGTGCCGTCTGGAACGTGTGCATGGCAATGTTGAACCTTGCACCCGGTTTTCCTTTGGACGGGGGGAGGTTGACCCGCTGTTTGGTTGTGTATGCTGGGATCCCGGTGAGCCTCTCCCTCCGGTTTTCTCGTTGGCTGGGCCGCCTTCTGGCCGCGGGACTGATCGGTTGGGGTCTCGCCCTGATTGTTCAACAGGCTCGTTTTGGTCTAGAAACGGGAGCCGTTTGTGTGGGGCTTGCCCTGTTATGGCTCTGGGGATCCCGTCCTCTAGCAGCGGATCCAAAGGATCCCACCGTAAGCGCCCTGACAATACCGCTTCACCCGATCCGCTTCATCCGCTGGCGAATCGTGTTGGCAATCCTACTGGTGCTTATCCTGGCAATGGCGTCCGCCATGCTTTTACCTACGACCAATGGCCTAGAGGGTCCGGGTGCAGCGCTTCCGGTTGAGCCGATGGTTATTCTCCCGAAAGAGGCGGTTCACGCCAAAGCGGGCCAATTCCTCTTGACCTCTGTCTATTCCCAAACTCCACTCCTGCTCGGTCAATACCTGTATGCCGTACTGAACCCATTCTTTCAGATCGTACCACCGGAGCAGATCGTACCGCCCGATACCACGCCGCAAGAACTGCTGCAGCGAAGCATCACCCAGCTGGACGAAAGCGAACCGATAGCACAAGTGGTCGGCCTGCGCTTGGCAGGTTATTTGGTGCCGCTGCGGGGAGAAGGAGCTCTGGTTCTCGTACTATCCGAAGGCAGTCCCGCCCAACAAACATTGCAAGTGGGGGATCTGATCCGTGCCTTGGACGGTAAACCTACTTTAACCGCGGATGCCCTTGTGTCGGAAATCCAGAACCATCAACCGGGCGACCCGGTGATAC
>JBGOWQ010000245.1:0-2788 GCA_041478715.1 Thermodesulfobiota bacterium
ATCAGTGTCAACTGCCAGAGATAGAGATGGATCCATTCCATCAACTCCTGGTTAGAGAAGCCGATCATCCCCAAAATCAGCAGCCGGAGGAGATTGAGGAAAGTGAGAATGACCAGCCCGGCCACGATTCCCAGGAGCTTTTTGCGCCAGAGAGCAGGATAGGCCAATAGGACTGCCGAGAAAACGATGATTTCGAAGACACCCGTGCATTCCGGAATGATCTGGATCACCAAAGAACCGACGCTGCAGATCGGCCCGCTGGCGCTCGCCGGATACCCGAACAAGGAAAGCAGGAAAGCCGTTACGGCGGCTGTCCATCCTTCCAGCGCATCCACCCCCCCGGTCCAGAAGTAGGTAAAAGCGAACAGAATGCCGGCGATGAGGAAAAAGAGAAGGAAAAAGCGGAGCAATTGCAGACGGGTGAACTGCCGGGCTCGGACCGTTTCCAGCTGCGTTTGTTTGGTTTGTCTTTGGTCTTGGCGAAGTTGCTCTTTGCGCCCCATCTTGCGGCAATCTTAGCAGAAGCGTTGATGATCTCGGCGGCAGATCGCTCGCTTGATGGCCCCATTCGGTGGTACATGATCTGAATATTGAGATGGTTTTCGGTTGGCCTTCATTTTTTTTTGAATAAAATAGCCCTTGCCTTGCATGAGTGAAAAAAAGAAACCCTTTCATTGAGAACTCGTTCCTAAAAAAGCTTCAACTTGTTTGAGAAGTGTAAGCGAAGTATGAAAAAACACTGACCTTAGATAGTGTTTTCCCCATTTTTGTTACATCTATTCAGTATTAAATTTGGCTTCTATGGCCGTTTTATTTTGCAACTTCTGCGAAACCACACCCTTCTAAATGAATATAACTCCCTGGAAAGGCGAATGCATTATGGAGATGACGACAACGGAGATCCTGAAGGTGTTGCCACATCGCTATCCATTCCTTCTGGTGGACAGGATTCTGGAGTGCATTCCCGGACAATATGCCCGTGGAAGAAAGAATGTGACCATCAACGAGCCCTTCTTTACGGGTCATTTACCGGGTGAGCCAATGATGCCTGGCGTACTTATGCTGGAAGCAATGGCCCAGGTGGCGGCCGTGGCACTTCTTACCGAATCGGGGATGGAAGGCAAACGCGTCCTCTTGGGCGGAGTGGAACGTTGCCGCTTCCGCTGTCCCGTCACTCCGGGCGATCAGTTAGAAATCGAATCCAGGATCGTTCAAAAAAGGCCAAGTGCGGGACTCTGCCAATGTACGATCCGAATCGGATCAACACTAGTGGCCGATGCCACACTTCTTGCAGTAGTGACGAAATGAATGACGGCACATCTGTCTTGGGTTTGGGAACGTATGTACCGCCACGAGTATGGACCAATGCCGATTTTGAGCGCATTCTCAACACTTCTGCCGAGTGGATTCGCAGCAGAACGGGCATCGAGGAGCGAAGATTCGTTGAAGAGGAGGTCTGTACATCCGACATTGCTGCCCAAGCTTCCCTGGAAGACCTTAAAAATGCCCATGTTCACCCAGAAGAGATTGACCTAGTGATCGTAGCCACCGCGACACCCGATTATCTCTTTCCATCAACGGCTTGTATGGTGCAGCAAAAAATCCAGGCCTCTCGAGCGGCAGCTTTTGACATTTCGGCGGATTGTTCCGGTTTTATCTACGCTCTCTGCACAGCTCAACAATATCTCGCAAGCGGTCTATATCAGAAAGTGTTGGTGGTTGGAGCAGAGACCCTATCCAAGTTCATCGATATGGAAGATCGAAACACTTGCGTGCTTCTAGGGGATGGGGCCGGTGCGATGGTGCTTGGCCGCAATGATGCAACCAACCAATTTCTCTCCTTCGTTTTGGGTGCCGATGGAAGTGGCGGAATTCACCTTGAGTTGCCGGCAGGAGGGTCAAAGCGCCCGGCTTCAACGGATACAGTGGCCGGCCGACAGCATTACCTCAAAATGAATGGACGGGAAGTGTTTAAATGGGCAGTTGAAAAAATGGTTTGGGCCAGCCGGCAAGCTCTAGCCAAAGCTGACCTGCCAATCGAAGAGGTAAACTGGCTGATTCCGCATCAGGCGAATTTACGCATCATTGATGGTATCAGGGAGCGATTGTCTTTCCCACAGGAAAAAGTCCTGGTTTCTCTGCCCAAATATGGAAATACTTCCGCCGCCTCCATTCCGCTGACATTAGCTGAAGGGATCACCGCCGGTAAGGTGAAGGACGGTAATCTACTGCTACTGGTAGCATTTGGTGCAGGATTCACCTGGGGAGCTTCCTTGATCCGCTGGAACGCCTAGGGAGCACAACAGTGAATCGAGTCTGCCAACTATTGCGCATTCGCTATCCAATCGTTCAGGGCGGAATGGCTTGGGTATCCAGTCCTCGCCTGGCTGCCGCGGTATCGTTAGCAGGGGGATTGGGGGTGTTGGCAGCCGGCAACCAACCACCGGATTGTCTTCGAAACCAGATTCGGCAATTAAGAGAACTGACCAATTTGCCATTCGGCGTCAACGTGGTGCTCCTTTCCCCCACCGCAGCAGAAGCGATCCAAGTGGTTTTGGACGAAGGCGTTCCCTTCGTTTTCACGGGGGGAGGAAATCCGGGTCCATACATCACTCGTTTTAACGAACGGGGAATTGTTTTGATTCCGGTTCTCGCCTCTGTCGCATTAGCCCGACGCCTTGAGCAGCAGGGAATCCAAGCCTGCGGCAAGTGCTCGGTGATTGATCCAACGGATCCCTGCGTCTACAAGAATCCCGAGATGAAAACTAGCTGTAACTTTGGCTATGCA
>JBGOWQ010000213.1:0-3098 GCA_041478715.1 Thermodesulfobiota bacterium
CCCTCCCCTGGTTGCCAGGGGCTGGATTTCAACGACACGGCAGGCAGCAACGAAACCCTGGTCACCGCTATCGTCAAGACTAACGTCCCGGGTTTTTATGTATTCTCGGCGCCTTGGGAGACCATCAGTGCCCTGATGGCCAACAGCAACAGGCAACAGGGTTATAACCTGACTCTTCCGACGAGTTTTATGGGTCCAAACTATGTTTATGCGATCTCCATCACACCGTCGGGAAGCGCCGGCCTGGTTACTTACAACAGCAATCTGCACCCGCCTTCCACTTACCCTGTGCTGCCATCGCCGGTGGCCGGCGCTTCAGGCCCAGGCCCGGACACGACGCCTGCGCTCTTCAGTATCGCAGCGACCGGAGGGATAAATGGCGCCAAAATTCCGGAGGGAATCAACACCAACCAAACAGTTTACATGATCCGGCACGCAGAGGCGCATCCGTGGGGTGGTTGGGACGACGGCAACTTTGTGGCTGCGGGGCAATGGCGCGCGCTGGCCCTTCCGAACGCTCTGCGCGGAAAAATCAGCCCCACACTGGTCTATTCGATCGACCCGGCGCAGGTTTACCCCGGCGCCTACATCACGGCGGGTAATGCCAATTTTTCATATGTCAGGCCCTCGTTGACGGTCTGGCCCTATGCCATCGCCAATAACTTGCCCTACTATCTGGTCTCGGAATTCGAGATATTCGCGCAGGACTCACCCCAGCTCACCAGCGAATTTTTCTTCTTCAACCCGAAATTCTCCAATCAAACCATGCTACTGTCGTGGGAGCACAATCACTTCCCACCGACGATCAATGCGCTCCTTGCAAGCTATTTCCCGCAAGGCGGCGGCTCAACGGCACCGGCTTGGCCTACCTCTGACTACGACACGATCTGGACCGTGACGCTGGACGCCAAGGGCAACTTGACGGTGAATAACGCGCTGTGCGAAGGCATCGATTCGGCGAAGCTGCCGGAGGCGGCTCCTCGATTCTAATCGGAAGGTTACTTTATTGGTTCGATCCCAAGGTCTTTACGGATTTTTCTTGCAAGATCATCATCGATTTCTGTATGACGCGGAACAGAGGAACGCCTGTTTTGAATCGGATTTCCCCACCAAGAATGTCACGCTCCTTCTCTGAACACTGAACAATTCGCACCCTTGCGCCTGGAGGTGTTTCACCAGTTCGGATCGTTTCACACAGAAACGGTGATTCTTTCTTCCGTATACTCGGAGCCGGCTGCGGCGATTGCGTCTTTCCGATTGAACTCAATGGCTTCCTGCAATGTGATGCGTAGGGTTTCTAGTAATTCCTGATAACTACGTTCCTGGCAGTTTATGCCCGGAACCTCCCCAATCCATCCGATCCACCAATTACCGTGCTGCTTTACGATTGCTGTGTATTCTGTTTGCATGGACCATCCCTTCTTTGCATATCCCTATTCTAACGGAATATCGGTCCCAGCAAAAACCCTAGGGCAGTTCCTTAGAGCCGGAAAACTGAAACCAACCGACGATTCTGCCCACTCCAACGGAAGCTGTTTCGATCGCCTATCATCGCACCATATAGGAATCGATCGGGGTAAAATGCACTGATGCGGCTGTAGAGCCAGCCTCTACTGTCGTGGTATAATAGGCTTCGACAGGCAAAAAATAATCCCCGTTAATTCTTTCCATCAAAAGCAAACCCTGATCAAATGAGCGGAGGAGGGTTTTGTGAAACCATCTCATGGATTCAAACAGTTCTGTTTCGTCTTTCTCGTCGTGGCGCTGATTTTCTCACTAGTGGGGTGTTCAAGTAGTAATAGCTCCATTCAATCCCTACCCAACATGGGTCAACAAATTTCCCCGCTGGCGCCCCAAGGTTCCCGGTTCGAACCGTTGAACCCCGATCTGGCCGACAATCCGGATTGGCTGGCCGGGCAAGCAGTTACCACCGTGGTGAGTCCGGATAAAAAGACCCTGCTGGTTTTAACGAGCGGCTTCAACCGCGTCTACCGAACCGATGCAGTGAATGGAGTCCTGCCACAAGACGCCTACGGCGCATATTTCAACTGGCCTGACTCACAAGAGTACGTCTTTATCTACGACATTTCGACGAACACGCCAGTCAAGAAGCAAGTCGTGACGGTCCCCAATACCTACAACGGGATTGTCTTCGATCCTTCCGGCACTGCTTTCTACGTGTCCAGCGGCATGGGGGACTTCCCCTATACCAGCACAGGCACTTTCAACCCCGTCCAGAGCGGCGGTGACAATGTCCACATCTTTACCCTGAGCGCCACCGCCGGAACCTGGCAGCACGTAGCGGAGCTTGCCTTGAACCACCTCGCGGGTAATGGCCTTAGCGTAACGACGCCTACCGGCGGGCAGCTCCCGGTAAACGAGCGAGTTGCCGTGGCTCCATGCGCTGCCGGTGTGGATGTGTCGAAGGATGGCAAGACGCTGGTGGTAGTGAACTACTACAACGACTCGATCACGGTATTCACCGGGGGCTTGGGCAACTGGTCGAAAGGAACAGAACTGGACCTGCGCCCCGGCAAAAGCGACGCCTCGAAGGTGGGCACACCGGGCGGCGAATATCCCTTCTGGGTGGTGGTGAAAGGCAGCGGATCGAGCGCGACAGCGTATGTATCCAGCATTCGCGATCGCGAAATCGTGATTGCCAACCTGGGCGGGACGCCGACGGTCACTGCCCGGATCCCGGTGATAGGCCAACCCAACAAGATGACCTTGAACGCGGCCCAGACACTCCTGTATGTGGTCGAAGACCAGTCAGATACGATTGACATCATCGACACTACAAAGAACACTATTGTCGAAACCATCCCGGTACTCGCTCAGGCGTCCGTGCTGCCTTCCTCGTTGGCGCAATATAAGGGCGCCAACCCCAACAGCGCAACGCTCTCCCCGGACGAGAAGCAACTCTACGTGACGATGGGCAATCTGAATTCCGTCGCGGTCGTGGCACTGGGAGGAACGAATCGTGGGGATCAGGTCGTGGGTCTGAGTCCGACCGGCTGGTACCCGAACTCGGTGAGCTTCAGCGGTGATGGTAAATGGATCTACGTGATCAATGGGAAGTCGCCGACGGGCGCGAATCC
>JBGOWQ010000033.1:0-9019 GCA_041478715.1 Thermodesulfobiota bacterium
CTGCATCCATGCTGCGCTTAGCCAGTTCCATGGCTTGGTTCGCTTTCAACCGGTGGTGATCCAGGTCCTTCTTGCAGTTCGGATCAACGAAACCGGCTCCGGTTGGAATAATCGTGAGCCAGGGTTGCAGGCAAGCAGGCAACGAGTGTTCCCCGCTTCTATCCATCTTAATGAACTGGATCATCACTACGGTCATGCCATGCCCTATGGCGCGCAATGCCAAGCCCAAGGCTGCAGTCGTTTTGCCCTTACCGGAGCCGGTAATCACTAAAATCCGTCCTAAGCCAGAAGCTGCGTTGCGCAATTCCTTCGTTGCCATCGCTTTAGTGTAGGACAATCCGCATTCCTCTACCAAGCACCTGATAGAATGCCTGCATGGACATCTTATTCGGCACTGCCGGCGTGCCTCGAAACGCAGTGGATCGTTCCACGCTGGCCGGTTTGGATGCCCTATCATCGTTGGATTTGGATTGTTTAGAGATTGAATTCGTGCAGCGCGTATCGATGGGAGAAGAGATGGCGGCCAATGTAAGGCAGGAAGCCAAGGCCAGAGGAATCGCTTTATCGGTGCATGCTCCCTACTACATTAATCTGAACGCGCACGAGGAAGCGATCCGGCTCGCGTCACGCAAGCGGCTGAAAGAAGCTGCCCGAGTCGGCGCTCTATGCGGTGCAACCGATATCATCTTTCATCCCGGGTTCTACTTAGGAGACTCGGCCAAAGTTGTTTTCAAAACAATCCAGCAAGAGCTTGTGAGTCTAACGCGAGAACTGGTGGAGGAGCAAGTCAGCGTGACGCTCCGGGCGGAGACTACAGGCAAACCCAGTCAATTTGGCAGCCTGGAAGAAATCCTCAATCTTGCTGCTACCGTAGTTGGTGTCGGGATATGCATTGATTTCTCCCACTTGCACGCACGCTCTCCATACCAAATGCAGGACGAATTCGTGCAGGATCTGGAACGCGTGAGGATCGTGTTGGGGCAAGGCGCTCTAGAGCACTTACACCTTCACGTTTCCGGCATGCATTACACAAAAAAGGGTGAACGCAACCACCTCAATCTAGCGGACTCGGATTTTCCGTACCTGCTGTTGTTGCAGGCATTGAAGTCAGAACATGCTGGCGGGAGGTTGATTTGTGAGAGTCCCAACCTAGAGGAAGACGCCATTCTCCTGAAAAAACGATGGAAAGCACTCACAGTAGCGAAATCGGTGTCTAATTGATCTGCAGGGGAACGGTTACAGCTTGGAGGATACCGGTTACAATAGAATCTCCGTCCTCTCCTCGTAGTCGGGCTTCCGTTTTTAACAACAAGCGATGAGCTAGGACGGGTGGTGCTGCGCGTTTCACATCATCCGGTACGACGAAATCCCGTCCATTGATCAGAGCCAAGGCTTGGCTCATGTGCAGCAAAGCCAGACTTGCACGCGGACTTGCACCCAAATAGATGTCGGGATGGTTCCGGCTGGCTGAGACCAACTCGACGATGTAAGCCAGTATGGTTCGATCAGCAATGATCTGCTTGCAGGCCACCTGAACCTGCTTGAGATCTTCCTGACTGGAAACCGGTTCCAGAGAATGGATGGGATGAGTCGTACGCATCCGATCCAACATTTCCGCTTCTTCTACCGGACGCGGGTACCCCATCTTCAGGCGAACCAGGAATCGGTCCAGCTGTGCCTCTGGCAGAGGAAAGGTGCCTTCGTACTCGATTGGATTCTGCGTTGCCAAAACCACAAATGGTTCGGGTAAAGGAAGGGTTGTTCCATCGATGGTGGCTTGCCGTTCCCCCATCGACTCCAGTAATGCTGACTGGGTCTTTGGGGTGGCTCGGTTGATCTCGTCAGCGAGCAGAAATTGGGAAAACAAGGGTCCCGGCCGAAATTCGAATTCCTGCTGTTTTTGATTGAAAACAGAGAGCCCCGTAATATCGGTGGGTAGAAGGTCAGGAGTGAACTGCAGTCGCTTGAAGCTGCAATGGAAGGAGCGGGAAAGGGCTCTGCACAGCATAGTTTTCCCCACCCCCGGCACGTCTTCCATCAAGATGTGGCCTTCCGCAAAGACTGCAGCAAGGGCGAGTTCAATCGGATTCCTTTTGCCCACAATCACCCGTTCAATATTGGCGATTACGTTCCGACTCAGCTCAGACGCTTGTGTTTCCATGTTTTTTCCGGAGAGCCTCCACTGCTGTTGGAATAGAATACCCATCAAGTACTTCCATACTCTGCCAATCGGTTACGCGATCGATGAACAACATTCCGTTTAAATGGTCGATTTCGTGCTGCAGGACACGAGCCATCAGATCATTTCCTTCGATTTCGATCGGTTTTCCGTCACGGTTCAATGCTTTCACTTTCACCCAAGCGGCTCTCTCAACATCCGCATAGATGCCGGGTACGCTGAGACACCCTTCTTTGGAAGTGAACTTACCTCTCCGAGCAATGATGCGGGGATTTACCAAAACGACCAAGCCTTCGCCAATATCGATTATTGCTACCTGTTCCGCGACTCCGATCTGGGTAGCGGCAAGACCGATACCCGGAGGGTCCGCCTGATGCAGAGTATCACACAACTGCTGGATCAGCTTTCGCGTCTCGCCGGACAACTCACGCAACGCCCTTGCCTTCTTGCGTAAAATCGGATTGGGTAAGCTCAGGATTCTAATCATAAGGACCCTTCACAGAAATCCGCGTCATTTACAAACTAGTATTGCTGCATGATCTGTTTTATTTTGGCAGCGATTTGCAGAGCATCATCGAATTTCCGCTGCCACAAGTTACGGCCAAAGATCAAACCGGTACAGCCCGCATTCAAGCAGAGCCGAACCTTGTTGAGCAAATCCTCATCGCCAATCTTGGAACCGCCTGATACTAAAACCATCGTTCTATTAGCTGTTTTCACTACTTTTGCCATGGTTTCCTCGGGCGAAAGATGGAGTGTGTTGTAAGGAGCAGGGCAAGATTTCAATTTTTCTTGGTCATCTTCCGGCTCATTTAGCTTAACCACGTCTGCTCCCAGCTCATCTGCAACGCGCGCTGCATAATCCACGGCAAAGAAGCTATCACGCCCCCCCTTTGCCTCGATGGCTTCACCCCGAGGGTAAGACCAGACGATCAGGGGTATTCCGAAGCTGTCAGCTTCTTCACGCACCTCCAGGAATTGGAGGAAATCCTGATCCTGCAACGGGGAGCCAACATAGATCGTATAGCCAACGGCATCTGCCCCCAGCCGGACTGCGTCGCGTACGGTAGAAGTCAGGGGAGAGAATGCCATTTTATCGGAGGGAATGGACGTCTTGCCATTGAGCTTTAAGACCAAAGGAATCTGACCGGCATATTTCCAGTAGTACTTCTCGGCCAGGCCAATCTGAAAGACAATCCCGGAGAAGCCACCCTCCTTGGCCAACCGCAACTGGAATTCCGGGTTAGCGGATTCCGGGTTTGCGAAAAAGTCACGTGGCCCGTGTTCCAATCCTTGATCGATGGGCAACAAAAGCATCGTTCCATTGCCTGGGCCAAACTGATACAGCAAACGGTGCAGACGCGTGCGCTTACCCGCCCCAAGATGATGCAGGTCATCCAATGCTGGTCTTGATCCGAATGTGTTCATCGTTTCTCCTCCTCTGTTTGCCGGCAATGCCGGCGATTCCTCATCCTTCCTTGTTGGCCCGGCGTTGATGATAATCATCAATCGCAGCCTTCAAGGCTTCTTCTGCCAGTACGGAACAGTGCAATTTCACGGCGGGGAGTCCTCCCAGAGCTTCTACCACTGCTTTGTTGGAAATATGTTCTGCTTCCTCAACCGGTTTTCCTTTTACCAACTCCGTTACCATCGAACTCGTGGCAATGGCCGCTCCACAACCAAATGTCTGGAACTTGATATCGGCTATGATGCCCCCTTCTACCCGGATCATCAATTTCATCACGTCACCGCATACCGGATTGCCAACCTCACCTACGCCGTCCGGCTTCTCCAGCTCACCCATATTGCGGGGGTGGAGAAAATGGTCCAACACGATGTCCCCATACTGAATGGTCATGCTTGATCCTTCCTTTTTATTGATCAAATGATAGCATTCAGGGGAAGTGGTGTTCCAATGGGATCTGACTGGAGAGGAGCAATGAGATGTTCGATCTAACCGTGATTGGAGCAGGGCCCGCGGGCTATGTAGCGGCCCTGTATGCTGCCCGAAAAGGACTGCGGGTTGCCCTGGTTGAAAAAAACATGGTCGGTGGCGTCTGTATGAACGCAGGATGCATTCCCTCCAAAGCTTTGATCGCTTCGGCAGAAACCCTAGATCGCATCCAGCGGGCCGCAGAGTTCGGTATTGAAGTCGGTGGAACGACCCGTCCGAATTTACTTGCAATCATGTCGCGCAAGGAAAAAATAGTGGATGGGGTGCGTCGTGGAGTGGAAACGCTGATTCATGCAAGCAAAATTGCGTTGATATCGGGTGAAGCACATCTAGCAGCTGTAAATAAGGTTTCCATCGGGGACCAAATGCTTGAGTGCCGGCACATTCTGTTGGCGATGGGTTCTATGCCGGCGACTCTGTCTGGGTTTCCCTTTTCTGGAAAGCGGGTACTTTCTACCGATCACGTCTTGACCTTACGGGAAATCCCCCGCCACTTGTTGGTTTTGGGATCAGGTCCCGCAGGCTTGGAGATGGCTTTCTTCTATGCCCAGCTTGGTAGCCAAGTTACGGTCGTAGAGCTGCTGTCGCGGGCTTTACCGATGGAGGACGAGAGTATCTCCAAATTGATCGAACGAGAAATGAAGAAACGCAGGATCGCGTTCCTGCCGAATGTGCAATCTGATGGAGTGGAAGAGGAAGCGGACAAAGTCAGTCTCCATTTGCCGGAAGGGAAGACGTTGGAAGGAGACTACATTTTCGTCTCGGTCGGACGGGCGATATGCAGTCGTGGAATCGGATTGGAGGAACAAAGCGTCAACATGTCTTCCAAAGGCGAAATCCTTGTCGACAAGTTCATGCGAACGTCCGCGCCAGCGGTTTATGGCGCGGGAGATGTAATCGGCGGTTTGATGTTGGCACACGTGGCTTCCGCAGAAGGGAAAGCCGCTGTAGATTGTATGCTAGGGAATCCCTCACAAATTCGCTATGAGAGCATCCCCTGGGGTATTTTTACAGTCCCGGAGATCGGCCGCGTCGGTCTGACAGAGAAGGAAGCACGAGAACGGTATCATAATGTTCGGGTAGGACGTTTCCCCTATCGGGCACTCGGCAAAGCGATGGCTATCGGAGAAACAAGCGGTGAAGCCAAGATTGTGGCGCTTTCCAGCGGCGAGATCCTCGGCGCGCATATTATTGGGTTCTCCGCCTCCGATCTGGTGCAAGAGATATCGGTTTTGATGCAGTCCGGCGCAAAACTGGAGGATCTTGCGCATACCGTATTCGCCCACCCAACGCTGTCTGAAGTCCTGATGGAAGCACTGGAAGACTTGGAGGGTCTTTCTCTGCATCAGCTGCCTAAATCTTGATATGAGACGAAAAGAATTTGTGCGCTCTGGTTCATGGCAGACTTTCCCCGCCGTCGACGGTGAGAGTTTCACCGGTGATGTACTCATTTTCCAATAGAGCGATGGCAGCCTGAGCAACCTCTGCCGGGTGCGCGAATCGACCGAGAGGTATCAATGGGGTAATCAGTTCTGCTTGCTCCCGGTCTTGTTTATCAAAGGTGGTCTCCACATAACCCGGAGCGATGGCGTTCACTCGCGTCCGAGGAGCAAGAGTTCTCGCCAATCCCTTGGTCAATGCCAATAAACCCGCTTTAGCAATGGAGTAGGGGAGGGCATCCAGCTCCAGACTAAACGCAGAACTGGAGGCGATATTCAGGATGCTGCTTCCCTCGGTGAGCCAGGGAAAAACGGCTTTGCTGCAAAGCCAAGCGCTTCTTAAATTTCGGTCCATGTGCCAATCCCATTCCTGGTTCGTGTACGAATGCCAGGCGCGGTGGAGAATCCATCCAACATTGTTCACCAGAATATCGATCGAACCGAAACGGTCTACGGCCTGCCGTATCAGAGCTGCTGCTTCTTGTTCTTGGGTTACATCCGCTGGAACAAACAGGACTGGTCCCAATTTGCTAAGCTCTTGGGCGACTAAAATGCCATGATCCAGGTTGTGGGCGCAGTTCAGGATCACCTTGCCACCGGCTCGAACGATCGCTTCCGCCAAGGCCAGACCGATTCCGCGAGTGGAACCCGTTACAACAGCATGTTTTCCTCGAATAATCATCCTCCTATTATAATAGCTGCGTTTACACCGATAGATATGCCATCCATTGCTTGGGGATGGTTGATGGTTCCTTTTCGCGGAGGATTTCATGGAAAAAGAAGTCATTGGTATCGTCTGTTTCCTTCTGAGAAAATAGATTAGAATGTTTGCTCTGGCAAAGAGAAAATACCCAGAGGAAAGGGGTCAAGCATGCGGACTTTGATTTCCCAAATCGCGGAGCTCTATCCCCTTGATCCGGCAGACCGCCATCTGCGGGATGGGTATCTATTGATCGAGGACGGCACGATCGTAGCCCTCGGTGCCGGGGAACCTCCGCCCACGATCCAGAACGCAGCGGAACAGGTAATTCGGGGTCGGGATCGCCTAGCATTGCCCGGTTTCGTCAATACCCACCATCATTTCTACCAGACGCTATTTCGCAATGTGAAAGCGGTGCAAAGCAGCAAGCTGTTCGACTGGTTGGTAACCTTGTACGAGCTCTGGCAAAACATTGACGAAGAAGCAGTGTATCAAGCCAGTCTGGTCGCTTTGTTGGAGATGCTCAAAAGCGGTGTGACCACCACTGCGGATCACCATTATCTGTTTCCAGCCGGGTGTCCGGGGATGATCGATGCCGAGATTGAAGCGGCGCGAACGGTGGGAGTCCGCTTCCACCCCACCCGGGGCAGCATGTCCCTGTCCCGTGACCAGGGGGGGCTGCCGCCCGCCACGGTAGTGCAGGACGAAGATCGGATTCTGGCGGACTGCGAACGTCTGGTGCGCAAGTATCACGACCGGACGCCGCGAGCCATGGTGCGAATTGGCCTCGCTCCCTGCTCTCCGTTCTCCGTGACCCCGTCGCTGATGCAAGATACCCTGCGGATGGCGGAAGCAGAAGATCTGCTGTTGCATACCCACCTGGCGGAGACAGAAGACGAAGTAGCCTTCTGTCGGGAACGATTCGGCCGCAGCCCGGTGGAACTAATGGAGGAATGGGGATGGTTAATCCCCCGCACCTGGTTTGCCCATTTCATCCACCTAAATCCGGAGGATCTGGAGAGAGCGGGACGCGCCGGTGTGGGGATGTCCTACTGCCCTTCCTCCAACATGCGCCTCGGTTCCGGCATCGCACCGATCGGACCGTTGCAGGCGGCGGGGGTGCGAACCAGCATCGGCATCGACGGCAGCGCCAGCAACGACATGAACAACATGGTGCTGGAACTGCGCAACGGGCTGCTACTGCAGCGCTTGCGCTACGGGGCGGAGGCTATGACCCCCAGACAGATCCTTTCCATGGCCACAGAGCAAGGGGCCGCCGTGCTGGGCCGGTCCCAGGACATCGGCTCGCTGGAAATCGGCAAGGCGGCGGACCTGGTGATGTTCCGACTGGATACGCTGGAAATGGCGGGCGGATTGGACGACCCGTTGGGCGCTCTCCTGCTTTGTGATGCCAAACAAGCCGATTTCTGCATGGTGAATGGCGAAGTCCTGATTCGGAATGGCGAACTGCAACGACATTCCGCAGACGAGCTGAAATCGATCATCTACAAGCAAAACCGCCTTTCGCGCAAGCTAATACGGGGGGAATGACCAGCGCCACTGCTAGAACAAACTGGCGTCAGAAAATACATGAAACAATCCTCGCTGTCTCTCAAGCCCTGTTCCAGTCTTGCACAAGCGGATCTCTAGAGGGAATCTGGAAGAAGGGCTTACCAGCATTGACCATAGTCGTTATGACTACACATCAGGCTGGGTCATGATATTGCTCCATGCCATCTTAGGAGTTAGGAATCACCGTTATTGGCGATTGAGGCAAGATCCTCGGTGTTTGGAGCCTCATTGAGCTCTAAGACGGCATTTTCAACCGATAGTAGATGAATGTGATTTCCTAGAAAACCAGGTATCCGGCGATCGGTGAAGGTCACTGAACGGTAAACTGGCCGCTGGTAAGGAGATTTCCCTCCACGAAAATATCCACGGTGTACTTCCCGGAAGTGAGAAATCGATTCACCACACCGCGGATCGGGTAGGTAACTCCCCAGACGCCACTGCCGGACTCTCCAATGCTCCAAGGCTCGGACTTGCCGTATAAAGGCTGCTCTTGGCCGTCGCGGTACACCTTTTGGGTAACCAGATAGGTGTCCTTCATGTTGGTGTATTCAAATCGCAAGTACATCTCCACCGTTCCTGCGGGGAACTCCTCCCTATCCTCGTAATCGGTCAGATTGCCGTTACTGTCGTAGATTGGGATGGAAAAGACTAAAGGAGACATTGTCCCTTTGATCGGTCGCGGGTTGGCTTGTTGAAAAGAGGAAAGGGATACAAAGGCTTCCTTCAATCTCTTCTCTATCCGATCCATTCCCGCCACGGGTTGTGCGGTTTTCAGCTCATAGAGGTTGCGGATCATGCTCTTGAAGAACCATGGATCCGAAGATAAGGTATGGCCAGGATCTGAGGCCCAAGCAATGGCATTTTCCAAAGTGGCACTGGCCTGATCGATCTGACCGGATGCCAGCTGGTTCAATGAGATTTGCAGTTCGATCCCAAATCTCTGTTCCGGCACTTTTTCTAATGCGGTTTGCAGGGCTTGGAGGGAACCCTGGTAATCACCGGACAAATAGAGTGCCCAGCCCAGGTTCCAAAATGAAGTAATATCGTCCCGACCCAACCGAATCGTTGACTGAAAATCTGCAATGGCTTGATCCAGCTCCCCCTTGCTAGGATCAATCTGGTCGCTACCGAACAGAATACTTTGCGCCTTGATCAAGTGAGCGTTTCCACGGCCC
>JBGOWQ010000251.1:0-2743 GCA_041478715.1 Thermodesulfobiota bacterium
AAATCCAGGTGAGTGCCGGAATGCGTGCTCATCTGCAAACGGGAGAGGGCGTACGGTTTTTCCTGGTCAAAAGCAACGACCCGCGTCAGTGAATAGACAGGGGTTTCCGGATAGTTGACGATATCTTTCCCTAAGGTAATGCTGATGTCTTGTTGGAACTCACTCCGCAACAATGGGGTGTTCCCCGGAACAACAACTGGTTCAGCCATGGTCTCGATTGTAACGGAAGATAGGCGGGGAACAAAACGATCAGATTCCTTGTTTTTGCTGGTATGAAACGCAAGATACTGCTTTGGGAATTGATCGGCATCGTTGCGATCTTTCTGCTATCGTCCCTGTTTCACTTCGGATTCGCCTGGAGTGGAAACAACCCGGCCTTGGCGTTCATATTCGCCACCAATGAGAGCACCTGGGAACACATGAAGATCTTTTTCTGGGCCACTCTGCTCTTCGGATTGGTGGAATTCGCCGTAGGGATCCGGGCACCGAATTTCATTGCAGCGAAAGGTTTAGCCGTCTTTCTTGTTCCATTTTTGATCCCGCTATTGTTCTATGGTTACTTGGCTATTTTAGGGAAAGACTCTCTGATCATGGACTTGTTGATTGGTCTGTTAGCAGTGGCAGCCGGACAGGGCATCAGCCTAACGCTATTGCGAAAACGGCCTCTGCCGAAGTCGTTCGCTTGGTTTGGCCTCCTGCTCGGTTTGTCGCTGATCACGCTGTTTGTAGTGTTCAGCTATGTTCCGCCTCATAATTTTCTCTTCCAGGACCCACGAAACGGAACATTTGGAACTCCATAGGTCTTGCCTGGGAAAGACTGAAGGTAGCGGGAACCGCCAGGTTGCCCTAGCGGATTCGTCTAGTCAAACGTGAAGTGTTTTTGGCGGAATAACAGTAAACAAGCTTCCCCCACGACGGGGTCGTAGAGTGGCCCGCAATTCTGCTCGATCTCAGTCAAGGCCTTCTCGATACCGTACGCCGGACGATACGGGCGATGGCTGGACATCGCTTCCACCACATCCGCTACCGCCAGGATCCGGGCAGCCGGGCAAATCTCCTCACCGCGAAGGCCTTGAGGATAACCGGAACCATCCAGTCGTTCATGGTGCTGCAGCACCATCTCCGCAATCGGCCAGGGAAATTCGATCGGTTGCAGGATGTCGAAGCTGGCCTGCGCATGGTTCTGCACCAATGCATATTCAATGGCAGAGAGGCTGCCTGGCTTGCTGAGGATTTCTGCCGGAACATAGATCTTACCGATGTCGTGTAGAACCCCGGCCACGCGGATGCTTTCTATCTCTTCATCCGGTAAGGACATCTCCCCAGCAATAGCAGCCGCCAGCAAAGATACGCGGGTCTGGTGACCCGCGGCGTACGGATCTCGCATTTCTGCCAAGGAAACCAGAGCCTGGACCGTCTGGTCGAACGTTCGCCTCAACTTGAGCAGACTCTGCTCAAGCAGTTGCTGGGATTGTTTGCGTTCGGTGACATCGATCACCGTTCCCTGTATAATCGCCGGCGCGCCGGGTTCTCCCACGATCAGGTTGGCATTTTCCAGAATCCAGATTTTCTTGCCATCCCTTCGTTGGATCGAGATCTCGGCGTTGCTGACGGAACCTTCCTCCAGCAAATGGGCAACAAATTGCTTTCGATCCGTTTCGTTCTCATAGAACTGGTCCGCCGATTCCCGCAGCACTTCTTCCCGGTTCGGGTATCCCAGGATCTGAGCAAAGGCATCATTGCAGTCCAGGATTCGCCCTTCCGGCGTCGTACGGAATACACCGGCGAGATTGCGTTCAATCAGGATCCGATACCGTTGTTCGGAAAGACGCTGCGCTTCCTCCGCTTGCTTTTTCTCAGTAATATCCAATCCATAAATCCTTAATCGGGTTCCATCCTCCACTTGGTACATCGCTTGTTGGAACAATGCCTGCTCTACTGGGACTTCTCGGATGTAGGAATCCTGTTGCTGCTGTTTCATGAAAGCAAATGCCGCGGGCACACCCATCAGGAAGGGATGCTGAAAACCGCGCTCCTCTAATCCGATCAGCATTCGACCGGCCGCGGGATTGGCATAATGAATGATCCCCTGCTGGTCCACTTCGATCACCGGGTTTGGGTTCAACTCGGAAAAGGAACCTAACCGCTGCTTCTCCGCTTCCGCGTGCTTTCGTTCGGTAATATCGGTTTGAATGGACAATTGATGGGGTTCTCCATGAACCAACAGCAGTACTCCCTTCACTTCGCTGATGAAAGGTGTTCCATCCTTGCGGCGGTTACGAATTTCACCCTGCCATTGACCTGCTTCTAACAGTTGTTGATGGATTTCTTCAGCAAACTTAGCACTCTCACCTTCCACCAGATCATTCAATACTACCACCGGCTGCCCGACTAGCTCTCCCGCCAAATACCCGAAAATATGGTCCAGCGCCGAGTTGGTGTATACAATGATGTTCTGGTTATTGGTGACCATCACCCCTTCGGATAAGGCACCCAGCATCCGGGCTTGCATCTGCAAAGATTCTTCGGTTTGCTTGCGTTGGGCGATGTCATGCACAATGGTCGCAACCCAAATCACTTGCTTATCGATTACAATCGGGATTTTCCGAGTCTCGGTCCAAAGCTGACGATCTGCCAATTGCGTTACATCCTCGGTTTGGATCATTTGGCCGGTTTCAAACACCTGTTGGTACTGCTGCCAGACTTCATCCCCCAGGAATGGGAATAATGTTTGGAGGTTTTG
>JBGOWQ010000036.1:0-8878 GCA_041478715.1 Thermodesulfobiota bacterium
CCGATGGAGAGGATGTCCAGTACGCCGGATTCAGCAATTCGGGTCGCCCCGGCCACCGTCTCTTCCAGGCTGGGCAAACCGAAATGGTGCCGGATCAGGGGAAAGGGTGCGCGAGCCCGGACCCGGCCTTCCAATGTTTGCGGCGGAACCGAGCCGCGCAATTTGCCCTTCTTGCCGCTCAGAAACGCCTGAATTTCCTCCACCGGCTCTTCGCCGGAAAAGACTTGCTGAAACAGGCCGGAGCGTTTGGCTTCCGCGGCCACTGGAGGGGTACCGCCAAAAACGAAGACGGCTTTCTGCAGGGCATGTGCCGGAAGGGCTTTCTTCATGCGGGCAAAGAGGGTGCGCGCCACTTCGGGTGTTAGACGATAACTGACTGCGATCATGTCCGCCCCAGTGCGGTGGGCCTCGTCTAGTAAACGAGCCAGGGGTACGGCGGGTCCCAGGTTGATGGTGACGTGACCCGCTTCCTCCGCTAGATGCAAAAAGTGGACCAGGCCGGCCACGTGCACATCATGTTCCAGCGCGGCGCCAATGATCTTCATGCCCCTCCAACTCCTTTTCTACTGTCTTTTATTACAATGCGCCAAATTAGCACTGATGTCGAGTTTCGGTTTCTCCAGCAATCGGGTTCGAGGTTCTTCGGATCGCACCGCTGAGGGGAAATGCCAGTAGGATGTGGACTAAGAATGAGTTTGAAGGGTTCCTTACGTTGAATCGAGCTGACTCTAGCCTCCATGCAAGCCGTGATCACGCATTTGGAGGTGCCTGGAACTTTTCGCTGCTCGGTGTCAGCTTCCTTGTTTTACTTCGTCATCCGGGCTTGCTTGCCGGTACACTTCCGCGAAGTCGAAGTCGAAGAATGGGCAGCCATTCTGCCAGACTCTCCACACCAGGTTAAAATAATCGGCGTACTCTTCCCGATTCCGCCGGTCAATGGTGTAGCTGAATACTAGTCCGCCTAGGTTATGCATGCGGAGGAAGAAGGGTAACCGTTCCAGCCAATTTTGCGCCAGTTCATTCTCCTCCCGGTAGCCCGAAAAGAAGGGAAGAAGAAATTCCAGAATGCGAATCGCGCTTTCTTCCCCACTGTAGAAGGGGGAGAAATAGGGAATAGCCGTAGCCAGGTCGGCCGCAAACCAGTCATAACAGCAGTCGTCGAAATCGAAGATGGTCACGCGATTGTGATCCACGAAGAAGTTGGTCGCGTTCAAGTCGTCGTGCACCAAGCCATAGCTATCCGCATCTTGTGGCAAAGCCTTCAATGAGGCCAGAATCCGATCGGCCTTCAGAATTGCCTTCCCCTCTTGGGGTGGGACGATCTGCGGTACACGGAAGAGATCGCGGTTGTTTTCATGCCAAGTAGGGCGGTTTTCCCGATGCGGGCCGGGATCGTACCGCTTGGTCAGGGCATGCATGCGACCGATGGTTCGGCCCCAATTGCGGTAGAACGTCGGTGCGTGGAAGTCCGGGTGGGAACGGTCTAACGGTTTTCCTACTGCCCGTTCAAACACGGTGGCGGTGAAATAGGAACCGGGGACTTCGATCATTTCCACCCAGCGGTCGTTTTGCGAGGGCACCGGTCGAGCCGCACTTACCCCGCCCCTGACCAGGTAGTCGATCCAATGCAACTCCGCTAGGATTTGGGTCTGGGTCCGATGACTGCTGTGCGACAGACGCAGGATGCGCGGCCTGCCCTGGCTTTGGAACTCAAAAACAAGGTTTACGACGTCGTCCATCGGCATCGCGGGGGGTATGCCTTGCCAAAGACGGCCGATCTCCGCCAAATGGGTGGGTGAAACCAAGTTTGCGATTTCCGGTTCCATCAACTCACTCCTTTGACCAACGGTCCGGCCAGGGTATTTTCCGCCATGGGCAACGGTTGGAATGGGTACACTTGAATCGGTAACGACGGCTTGATGGCCAAAGCTGTTCCTCCTTACGATCGTCATTTGAATCGGGTGGCATTGAAAAAAGACAGAACGAAATGGTTCTACTCGAGATCGAATTGCCGCCATGCGTGCCGAACTTCAGCACCGCTGAACAGTGTATGAAATGGGGATCATTTTTGTCAAAGAGTCCCTATGCGAGCCCCATTCCGTTCGCAAGAATGAAGAAGCCCCGAAAATCTTCGGGGCTTCTTCAGAGCGAGGGGGTCAGAGTACGGATCAGCGTTTATTTCGCCAACGCAGCGGCCAAGTCGGCTTCCGGCGTGGTGATGGGAGAAATGTGGAATTTGTCTACCAGGACCTGCAGTACACCGGGGGTAATGAACGCCGGCAGTGAGGGCCCTAGTTTGATATTTTGGATGCCGAGTGAAAGCAGCGTCAGAAGCACCACCACGGCTTTCTGCTCGTACCAGGACAGGATGATCGACAAGGGCAGATCGTTGACGCCTACACCGAAAGCTTCGGCTAGTGCACTGGCAATGCGGACGGCGGAGTAGCTGTCGTTGCACTGTCCCACGTCAAGTAAGCGGGGCAAACCGGCGACCGTGCCGAAATCCAACCGGTTGAATCGGAACTTACCGCAAGCCAGGGTCAGGATCATCGTATCCGGTGGTGTTTTCTGGGCGAACTCTGTGTAGTAGTTGCGGCCGGGCTTGGCGCCGTCACAACCTCCGATCAGAAAGAAATGTTTGATCTGACCGGATTTCACCGCTTCAATCACCTTGTCGGCCACCCCCAGCACTGCATCGTGGCCGAAACCCACCAGGATCTCCCGGTCCGATTTGTCTTCGGGAAAACCGCCGGCGGAAAGGGCGGCCTCAATCAAAGAACCGAAATCTTTCTTGCCGTCCGGGCCTGGCGCGATGTGGCCGATTCCGGGGAACGCCACCAGCCCCGTGGAGAAAAGGCGGCCCTGATAGGATTCCCTCGGCCTCTGAATGCAATTGGTGGTCATCAGTACAGCTCCCGGGAACTCCGCGAATTCCCTCTGTTGATTCTGCCAGGCGGACCCGTAGTGCCCATAAAAGTGGGGGTATTTTTTCAACCCCGGATAGCCGTGGGCTGGCAACATTTCGCCATGGGTATAGATTGTGATTCCTTTCCCGGCGGTTTGTTTCAGCAGTTCTTCCAGGTCTATCAAATCGTGACCGGAGACGGCGATCGCCGGGCCCTTTTTTGTACCAGTGGGAACCGGAGTGGGCTGTGGGGCACCAAAGTGGCGGATGTGGCTCTGGTTGAGGATTTCCATCGTACGGTAGTTCGTCTGGCCTAGCTCCATTGCTAACGCCACCAGTTCTTCCGCACTCTTCGATGGGTCGCTTAGTGCGGCCAGACCCCGATAGAAAAAGGCGTTTACCGTCTCATCGTTTTGACCGAGGAGATTGGCATGATCCGCATAGGCTGCCATCCCTTTCAAGCCGAAGAGGATGATTTCCCGCAAGCTGCGGATGTCGTCGGCGATTTCCGGTTCAGACAGAAGCCCTACCGCAGCGCCCTGCTCGATCAAACCCTGGCGGGTCGCGGCGGGGACCCAAGTGGCTGCGCTGGGAAGGATTGCCGGGTGCGCTGGGCTCTCTTGTGCTTTGTGCGATTCCATAAAGGCCTGGCGAACCGATTTCAGGACCTCACCGGCTTCGCGCAGCAGCGTTTCCAGCCGATCGGCATCGAAGTTCACATTGGTTACGGTGGAGAACAATCCCTCCATCACAAATCGATCTACTGTGGCATCCCGCCAGCCGGACCGGCGGGCTGGAGATCCAAAAAACCCAATCCCTTTCAGGGCGAACAGCAGCAGGTCCTGCAAAACCGCTACTTCCGGTGATTTTCCGCAGACGCCCTGGATGGTGCAACCCTTTCCGCCGGCGGTCTGTTCACATTGACGGCAAAACATTTCCATTCTTATACCCTCCTTATTGTTTTTCCCGGATCGTACGATCCGGGCGGTTGACGAGCGCTTGGTCTTGGTGCAAATCCGCGATGGTGATGGCGGCGAACTCCTGGGCCACCTTCTGTTCAATCCCCAGGATCCGAGAACGCAGGACGCAATGAAGCCGGTTGGGACAATGCTGATTGCGAAACAGGCAGGCATGGAGTTTTAGTTTTCCCTGGAACAACTCGAGCACATCGAGCAGGCGGATCCGATTCGACGGAATCTGCAAACGGCAGCCACCTTCCGCGCCTTCTCGACTGGCAATCCAGCCCTCTTTTGTCAGAGAGACCAACAACCGGCGAGCGAAGGCTAAGGGAACCCCTTCTTGTTCGGCCAGCGAGCGGGAGGGAGTCCATGTTTCCGCCGTTTGCGCCAGCCGTAACAAAAAGCGAATCGCGTAATCGCTTTGCTTGGTCATCAGTGGCATGTTCAAACTAATACTATATTTGTATCAGTTTGTCAACAGTGGATGGATTCGAATTCCGTCGGGGAGAATCGTCCATTAAACCGCAATGCCTGGGCTTCAATTTATGATGGATTGATCCGCTTGACTCGCTACGGTCCCGGCTCGATGATCCTTCCCGTTGCTTCCTGTTCCCCTGCTACAAGCTCTTCGATCGCCAGTTTCTCTTTCGCTTCCTGGGTGGGCTGCTCTTCCGCAGCAGCTTCCGTTTCTTCTGGCAATTCGAAATCCGGTACGATCGTTTCTACCTTGCGGATGGTGGGGATCGCGTAGCAGGTGATGGCGATCAGGATCCCCAGCACGGCCACCACGGCCATCATGAAGGACATCCCGCTACCCGGACCGGTACCAAAAACCCCGCCCAACGCATAGGAAAGTCCTCCGCCAGGGTGCATCAGAGGCTCAAATACTCTGTCTGCCAGCGGACCGGCAGCAAGCATCGAAATCGGGGCCGCAATCTGAGCGATCAGCAGGCGGGCGGAGAAAACCTTGCCCTGGATTTCCGGCGGGATCTTGGACTGCCAGATCGCCTGGTTGGAGCTGTTGACCAAGGGGATGGTGAAGTCCAGCAGGAACATCGCGATCGCCCACAGAATGGCTCCCTGCACGAGGCCGAGCATCAGCAATCCACAGAAGGTGAGGAACCAGCCGCCGATCACGCCGTTGATCCGGCGCTTGGGTCCGCCCCAGATCGAGATGATCAGGCCACCGGCCACTCCGCCGATTCCAGCTACGGTCTGGACCGTGGCCAGTGCGGTCACGTTATTGCCGGTATGAGCCAGAATCATCGGCGTGGACAGGATATTGCCGAAAGCAGCCAATAAGTTGCCAAAGAAGAAGGTCAGCTGCAATCCCAACAGCGAGGGGTATTTGGCGATATAGGCAAAACCGAATATGGCTTCGCGCAAGAGGCCGCTACGAGCCTTCTGGGCTAGTTCGGTTTTGGGTGGCTGAGGAATGATCACCAACAGCAGGGTGACGATGGCAATCAGAAAGGAAATGGCATCCAACAGGATGATGCCGGGAATCTTGATCAACACGATCAGGATGGCGGCAAACACCGGGGCCAAAATCGTGGAGCCGCTTTGCGCCACCGACATTAGGGCGGAGGCACGGGCAAAATGCTTCTTTTCCAGCATCATTGAGATGGAAGCGGAATAGGCCGGCCATTGAAAGGCGAGGAAGATCCCGTTGAACACGTTTAGAGCATAGAGGTGCCACATCTCCAACTGCCCCCAGGTCAGCAAGGCCATCATCACCAGGTTCACGACCAAGCCGGCCATGTCCGAAATCATCATCGTCAGCTTTCGATTCCAGCGGTCGACCAACGCTCCGGCAAAGGGGGCAAAGACCAAATTGGGCAAAAGGAAGAAGAAAGCCATCAGGGAAAAGGAGGTGGCGGATCCGGTCAACTGCCAGACGTAAATGGAAATCGCAAAGCCGGTCATCGAGCTGCCGACCAAGGACACCAACTGCCCGAACCAGATTACCAGGAAGGCGGGCATGCCCGTCGGTCGCTTCCACTTTGAGCCGGAAGCAGGAGCGGATTTCGGGTTTGAGCCGGAAGAAGGGATGGTAGGTGGAGTTTTGCCGGAGGTAGGTTCTGGTGCTAGGGGAGATCCTACCTTCTTGGACATCGCCACGGTTTTCGGTGTGGATGATATCGGGGTGGGGGCAGGGCGTAGCCAGACCGGGATCAGTTCAGCGCCGCAAGCGATGCAAAATGGCCAGGATTTGCGATTAGTTTGGCCACAGACAGGGCAAGTCTGCAACCAGAAACCAGTCGTTAGGGATAAGCCGCAGTTCTGACAGCGGGTGGCTCCCGGGCGTACTGCCATATGGCAGGAAGGACAGCTGTTCACAAACGGCGGGTCGGTGAGGGGGACTGCCTGACCGCAGGTGTCGCAACGAGAGGCTAGTTTTTCAATCTTTGCTCCGCAAAATGGACAGAACATCAATCCGTCCCTCTACCCGGCAATGGGAGATCTCCGGGGGGATGTCTGGCGCATGTTCCTTAGGCTATCCATTTCATCGATCCTTCCTGCCTGACACCGTGAGCCACACGGCGAGCCCAGAACGTTGGACGAAACCACAAACCTGATCGCTGCCGTATTTGTATCGAATTCCCCCACAAGGGTCAATACTCAGACACATTCGAGACAAATCCCAAAATCGGCAGCGAAACGCCACCGTTGTTAATGAGGTGCCGAACGTTCATGTTTCCTGTACCCAGCGTCGGAACTGGCGTAACAAGGGATGGCTCGATACCGATCGCACAAAATGGCGATACTCCGCGGCCGCTCGGGGGCTGGCCAAGGCGTTTCGGGCCGCTCTCAATGCCAGCTGAAAACTCTGGAGGCCGGATGTTTCCACCATCGCCGCCAGCAACCAGCGGCGAAACCCTTCCAAGGTACCCTCGCTGATGTGGGTGCCATTCAACTTTCGTTCCGCCAACAAACCCACGTAAAGGGCGGTCGTGCGCAGGTTCTCCCATCGCTGCCGCTCCTCCGGGTCCAACTCCTTAATCGGCCACTCTTCCTCCTCGGCCTCTTCGGTTTCCACCAAGATTAGGCCCTTGGGAAAACGGGTCCCGTTGGGGTTGACCACGCGGTAATCCACCAGAAAAGCGAAGAGTTCACGAGAGCCGGAGAAAGATCGTTCTCGCAGTTCCCCATCGTCTGAGCCGCCCGGATCGTCCATCATCCAGCCGGAGATCACGGGTGCTTCAAGGGTAGCAGGGAGATGGAACAGGATCTGGTCCTCCTCTGGATCATAGGCGCTCACGCGCAGCGAGAGCTTACCCAACCGCAACAGGAAACACTCTCCTTCTTCTTGCCGCTCTACGGAGAATCCCTGCAGCAAGTACGCAGCCAGTGTTTCCCCGTTGGGCGTCATGCGCGGATCGGATGATTCGTCCATCGCATCTTCCTTTCTACTCCTCGAGATAAATCTCTTCGATTTGTTTGGCGTGCAAGCGGTTGAATTCTGCCCGGCGCAGTTTGCCCGTCCCTGAGAGTTCTCGTCCCACAACCAGCGGACGCGAAAGAAGACGAAAGAGGGTGATCCGCTCAAACGAGGCGAAACGGGATCGATCGGAAAAGATTCTTTCCAACCGTATCCGGATTTCTGCGGTGATCGCCGGGTGCTCCCGCAACGTTTCGGCAGACAGGGACCACCCATGCGCACCGGCCCATTCCTGGGTGACCATTGGGTCCAGCACAAGGAATACAGCCATGGTTGGCTGACCCTGGCCCACCACGACAGCCTGTTGGATCCAAGGGTCGGTAACCAGCTCATTCTCCAAGCGAGGGGCTAGCACTTTTTCACCATTCGCCAGGACGATCGTGTCATCTTCCCGGCCCAGGATCTGCAATTCCCCATCCAGGGTCCAGCGCCCCTGATCTCCGGTCGCCAGCCAGCCTGTCTCGTCCATCACGGTTCGGCTGAGAGTTCCGTTCTTCCAGTAGCCGGCGAAGACTCCCGCTCCCCGCACGAAGATTTGACCCGCGGGGCCGGGCGAAACAATAGATCCGGACTGGTCGCGAATCTCCACCGCAATCCCCGGCAGGGGCCGGCCCACGGTCTGTAAGATGGGCGCTTCCAGATCACGGATGGAAACCGCCACCATCGCTTCGGTGATGCCGTAGGCTTCCAAAATGGAGATTCCAGCGGTGTCAAAGAATTCATCGATAAAGGGGGGCAAAGGACCGGCGCCGCTGGTGGCTACACGCAGACAACCGCCCAGCGTTTGGCGCAAACAGCGAAAAATCATCCGATCAGCCAACCGGAACGGAAACCAACAAAGGAGAATCATGGATCGAGCCAGAACTGCCTTCCATGCCCGTTGGAGCGGAGATGTAGGCCGGATGCGGGGAACCCGCCACCCGAGTACGCGCCGGGCCTGCCCGAATTGATGGGCCGCCCAAAGCAAGGAACGCAGCAGCGCACGGTGCAACGGGGAAACCCCGGCAAAGAGTCGGCGTTGGAAGATCTTGTAGGCGGAGATCCAGAAATCCGGCACAGTGCTAAAAACCGTCGGGCTTACGCCGGCTAGATCCTCTCTTATGCTGCGCAGGTTTCCGTAATACAACTGTCCGCCGAGGAACATGCCGGTGTACTCGATCATCCGTTCGTAGGAATGCCAGGCCGGCAACAGTGACAAGTAACGGTCATCGGGCACAAGGGCAATCCGCTCGGCCAAGGGGGAAGGGTTGTGTAAAAAATTGCGGTGGCGGATCATGGCGCCCTTGGGATCCCCGGCGGTACCCGAGGTGTAGATGATGGAAGCCAGATCGTCGCCGGAAAGCATCTGCCAGCGTTGGTCCACAAGAAGGCCAGCCGTCTCTAGTCGTTGTACTCCATATTGAACCAGCTCGGAAAGACGGATGGTTCGCTCAGGTAAGGATTCCGGTGCATCAATCAAAACCACCGCTTGCAAGGACTCGGCCATGCTGCCCAACTTTTCCAGAACGGAAGCGTTCTCCACGATGGCAAAACGCGCTTGGCTGTGACGGAGGATATTGACCAGGATCTCCG
>JBGOWQ010000146.1:0-4227 GCA_041478715.1 Thermodesulfobiota bacterium
ACGTACACGCGTTGGATGTCGCCGGAGAGGTGTTGGGTATCCGGCAACGAAAGCCGTTGGAGGTCTGACCGAAACGCCAATTCCTCGATCAAGTGGACCAGAGCCCAAATCAGGTTGGTGAAACCTTCAAATTCCGCCAGGATCGGGCTTTCCAGCAACTGCAGGATCCAGCGTTTTTCCGGCAGCAATAAGCTTCGAAGCGCCACCAGATCGCCCTGTTGGCTGTCCATCTGGAAATCCTTTGTTTGCAGGAAGGTGCGGGCCTTGGCGAAATCCCGGTTCGACCAATTGGCGGCGAGCTGCAAGTCGGGCTGCAGTTTTTGTGCTTGCGGATCGAATCGCAGCAGCAATTGGAGCAATCCAGCGCCCACTTCACTGAAGAAGACTCCGATCAAGACATTCATCTTATCCTGTAGTTTGCGTCGCTCGGTGATGCGGAGGAGCTCACTCAGGATCACGGTCACCAGCAGGACCTCAAGCGGCATGAAGGCCAGAGATTGGAGGAACCAAGTCCCGATGGAACGGAGGTCTCCTGTGAGGAGGTAGGTGATGCCAAACAGCAGCGCTGATAGAGCCAACAGCGCTAATCCAAAGCGCACCTGCCAGTGAAATTGCTTCATGATCGCCTCCGTTCTAGTGGTTTGGTCGCGTTTTGCCTGATCGGTAGGGTCACCAATTGGGCCGCCGTGCGCACAGGAAAATCTTAGCAGGCATGCGGGGGAAAGGTTGGGTTCCTTTGGTCGACGGTTCCGGAAATATGCCAGCGGTAAAAGTGTTTCATAAGAAAAAATGAGGTGAATCAGATGATACGCAAAATGCTGCTGGGATTGCTTGTGATCGCTTTGATCCCGTTGGGATTGAGCTTGGCATACGGTAGAGCCAATGCTGCCGGCTTTTCCGATGTCCCCTCCGACTATTGGGCCGCAACCGCCATTGCCGATCTGGCCGGCCGCTCTATCATCGGCGGTTACCCCGACGGGTCCTTTCAGCCGGAGAACCCGGTCACCCGGGCGGAATTCTCCAAGATGATCTTGTTGACCATGGGCTTTGCGCAGGAAACCCCCCTTTCCGCCACGTTTTCAGACGAGTCGTCCAATCATTGGGCCTACGGTTACGTGGAGGGAGCGGTCAAGCACGGGTTGGTGAAAGGGTATCCCGATGGTACGTTCCAACCGAACGGCAACATCACCATGGCCGAGATTCTGACGGTGTTGGTGCGCGCGGAGGGCTGGACCCTGGCGAATCCGCCCGACGGGATGACGATCCTGGTGCGGCAGGGTGGAGTGGACCGGGAGATGACGGCCTCCGATTGGTTCTACCAGAATGTGGGAACCGCCGCCCGCCAAGGCCTGATCCAGTTCCCCGATCATCCCCAGATCAATACCGCGGTTGGTTCCTCCGGGTTCGCGATGGCCTTAAATGATCCGGCCACCCGCGCCCAGACGGCACTCTTCCTGGATCGGATGTTGACCAACGCCACGCCAAGTCCCTCCCCTACCCCCTCCTCCGCCGGCTTGTCTTTGACCCTGGTAGCAAAAGGCATGGCTTTCGATCAGAGCTCGATCACGGTGCCGGCAGGAGCCGACATCACGCTGACGTTTGACAACCAGGACAGCGGGGTTCCCCACAATTTCGCCTTGTATACCGATTCCACCGCGTCCACCAGCATCTTTGTGGGCGAGGTGATCACCGGACCGAAGACGATCGAGTATCGCTTCAAAGCACCAACTCAGCCCGGAACCTACTTTTTCCGCTGTGACGTGCATCCTACATCGATGACGGGCCAGTTTATCGTGCAATAAAATAGCAGAGAAGCCGACTCGGAAGCCTGCTCAGAGACGCTATCCATGATTCACCAGGGTGATATGCTTGATTTCGCTCATCGGGTTCGCGGGAAGATGGGGATGGGGAAAAAGGAGAAATCCATGACGCACGGAAAGAGATCAGGCTGGGGATGGCTGACGATTCCAGTCGCGCTGGCGTTGCTCCTTTCCGCTTGTGCCGCCTCGCCGACCGAGCCGCTGCCGATTTCCACCAGTTCGCCGGCCGAAAGTCCCACCCCCTCCTCCGCCGGTTCGACCGACATTCCCACGCCGGAACCGACCAAATCCGCTCCTCCTGACGAATCGCCCACCCCCACCGCACCTAGTCCTTCGGGTTCGATCGCCGGCGATTCCGGCTTCCGTCCGGAGGTGGATGGGTTCAGTTTCGAGAATTATGGCGGTGAGGCCGGCATCTCCAACTTGGAGGCCGAGGATTTGGTCCGCCTCTTCGGCGAGAACGTCGTGGCCAGCCAGGAGGGGGGCAAACTGGTCCTTACTCCGCCCGCCGCGAAGTGGCTGGAAGAAGTGAATCAAGCCATGAACGGCGGACACTGCGAGGGGATGGCCGCCCTTTGCCTGCTCTTCTACACCGGCAAGAGCCAGGTCGGCGATTTCGGGGCGGAGACAACTCATGCGCTGCAACTGCCGGAAAACGAAAAACTACAGCGGGAGATCGCCTACTGGTGGGTGACGCAGGCCACCGAGCCGACCTCGGATCGCGTGCTGAAGACGATCACCCCCAATGAGGTAGTTGACCGGCTGGCCCAGGTCTTCCAGGGAGGCAGACAGCCGGAGGAGAGCTACACCATTGGGATCTACAAACCGGACGGATCCGGCGGCCACGCCATGACCCCCTACGCGCTGCAGGAAAAAGAGAATGGCAAGGTGGGGATCCTGGTTTATGATAACAATTATCCCAACACCGCCAGTGAAATCGAAGTGGATCGCACGGCCGACGCCTGGACCTATTCGGGCTCGACCAACCCCGCGGAAGAGGCCGATACCTACACCGGCGATGCCGAAAGCCATACCCTGGAGATCGTACCGACGTCGGCCCGGATGGAGAAACAGGTCGCACCGTTTCTGGTTGGCGCTGCCGACAGCGGCCAGGCATTGGATCGATGGGAATTCGCGTTGGGGATCCGCCCGGTCCGAGCCGAAGAGCCTACCGCCAACCAGATTTGGGTGGACACGAAGGCGGATTTCCTGATCACGGACGCCCAGGGCCGCCGTCTCGGTTTCGATCAGGGCCGTTTCCTACGGGAAATCCCCGGAGCGGACGCCCAATCCTTGAAGTATGGGGTGAACGTCTGGGCGGTGGATCAGGATCCCCTCTACTTCATGCCCGGCGGCCTCGATTTCACGATGTCTCTCGACGGGAAGAGCCTAACAACCACAAGCAGCGGCGAGGTCACCATGATCGGTCCCGGCTACGACCTGGAGATCAGCGACATTCAGATTCGCTCCGGGCAGAAAGACGCGCTCACCTTCTCCGCGGACGGAACCTGGCTCTCCTACCAAACCCCAAGCGACGAATCTCCGGATATCCTGCTGGGGATGGAGGGAAAAGAGATTGACTATGCCTTCATCATCAAGGGAGTGGACCTGCAGGGCGGGGGAACGCTGGAGGTGGCCCGGGACATGGAGCAGGGCGTACTGAGCCTGAAGACCACCGGCAGCGGTGGACCCGGCAATTACAGTTTCCTGATGGCTCGGATCACCGAGCAGGAGGGAGAGCAGATCTTCGGCCACGAAGGGATCTCCCTGGCGCCCGGCGACACCGCCTATCACTATTTCGGCCGTTGGACGGGCGAGGGTGGTTCCCTCCCACTGGAGATCGACCGTTCCTCGAATGGAACGATCGACGAGACGCAGGAGATTCCTGATCTAACCAACCTGTTGGCCGAGGATTCCCCTGCTTCGACCTCTGGTGGTGCACCGCCATCGCCGCAGGAACCCTAGGAACGATATTTCGTCCGGAAGACAGCAAGCGGAGTTTTTGCCACGTAAAACGGAAGACGAACGGCAACGTCATCCGGTTTATTGGCTTCGTTCTAGCGCGGGCCGGAAATGAAAACAACGGGGCGTTTTGGGGCATCCTAGCGGAGGTCCCTCTGATCGAAGACATCACTAGGGAGCTAGCCAAGGGGTCCGAGTCGATCCAGCCCGACTACGGATGGGGTCAGGTCTTTACTTTTAGCACTTTCGCTCCTCTTGTGGTACTCTGGGAGGAATCATGGCCAGACCCCTCCGAATCGAATACGAAGGCGCGGTCTATCACGTCACCTCGCGCGGTAACGAACGAAAAGAGATCTACCGTGATGCAGGAGACAGGACGCTGTTTCTAACCGTTCTCCGCCAGGTAAACCAGCGATACCATTGGCTCTGTCATGCCTACTGCCTG
>JBGOWQ010000172.1:0-3596 GCA_041478715.1 Thermodesulfobiota bacterium
AAAAGTGAATCTCGGCTTTGGCAAATAGCCTACACTTCCCAAGCCAATAGCGATGAAAGATATCCCCTCTCTACTCCCCACCTAAGCCCGAACTACGTTCCACACACATAGCGGCATATCCCTTCCCGTGAGGTGAATTGCTCGATCCGCCCCTCTTTCCATCTAATACGGCGGGGACTTGGTGTTGGCGGGAGAAATGGGGACTGGCTCGTTTTCTGCCTTTCGAAAAGGTGCCTGTCCCGTTTCAGTCACAGGAAATGGCCCTGGTAGCTGATGCAATAGTAGTCTGTCCATTTTTTTCGGCTCTGGTGGCCGCTGTAAAAGTAGCCTGTCCCCTTTTTGCTCTCACGCGCCCTGCGGATCATCGGTGCCCAGCTGCTGCGGGTGGCGATCGCAATGTTGAAAGAAGGAGTGCCGTACGATCGCAGCCGCTAAAAAGAAGGGTTGACCCGAAAGAGTCGAACCAAAGACTGGTGGCGGAATCGTTGTGCTTGGCAGCGGCTCCCGAAAGGGAGCCGAGCATGGTTTTGGGAGGTTGACAATTGGTAGGGAGTCAGTTCCCTCTTCTTTCCAATTGTGCACTGAGTGGCCCTTTTTAGAATCTAAGTAGATTTACGGATATCTTTCACCCGATTGAGGTAATACAATCCAAAACATTGAGGGTAATCTTGGTGAGGCTTTTTCAGCAGAACCTTGGATTCGATAGTTCTTGTCGTCCCAGAAGAGAATGCTTCGACAGAACTCGATCCTGACGGTAATCTGCTTGAGGCAAGCAACACGTATCGTTTGTCAGGGTATGAGTGAACGGAGAGGGGTAAGATGTCACATCCGGAGAAATTGACGGCTGATTGGGTGGAAAGCTGGGAAAAACTCCTGGCTCAGAACCTACCCTTCAAGGTTTTTCTGAAAGGCCTTGACTTAACCTATCTTGCCTGTAACCAGAACTACGCCGCGGATCACAGAATTACGCCCCGCGAGATCTTCGGCCGGAGCGACTACGACCTCTACCCGCGCGAGCTGGCGGAAAAGTACCGGGCGGATGACCTGCACATCCTGGAAACCGGCCGCTCGGAGACCATCGAGGAGCGCTATGTCAGGGACAGCCAGGAATTCCACGTCCAAACGATCAAATCGCTCTTCCGGGACCAATCCGGCGAGGTGATCGGCATCCTGGGTACATTCTGGGACATCAGCGAGCTAAAACGGGTGGAAACGGCGCTGCAGGTGAGCGAAGAGCAGTATCGAACCTTGTTCGAGACGATGGCCCAAGGTGTCGTCTACCAGGATGCGGCCGGGCAGATCACCAATGCGAACCCTGCCGCAGAGAGAATTCTAGGGCTTTCACTAGACCAAATGCAGGGGCGAACCTCGGTGGATCTACGCTGGCGGGCAATCCACGAGGATGGTTCCGATTTCCCGGGCGAGACCCACCCCGCCATCGTTGCTTTGGCGACTGGCCGGGAAGTGCACGACGTGGTGATGGGGGTCTTCAATCCTGCCAAAGAAGCGTATTCCTGGATCATGATCAATGCCGTGCCCCAATTCCACCCGGACGAGGAGAGACCTCATCGAGTTTACACCACCTTCGATGACATCACCGAGCGCAAAAATGCCAAGGATGCCCTGCGGGACGGCGAGGAGCGGTATCGATCGCTATTCGAGCACATGCTGGACGGCTACGCCTATTGCAAGATGATCTATGATGACCAAGGCCACCCGGTGGATTTTGTCTATCTCGATGTCAACAGTGCCTTCAAACGATTGGTCGGACTGGAAAGTGTGGTAGGCAAGCCAGTAAGCGAGGCGATCCCTGGGATCAGAGAGCCTTACCCAGAGTTGTTAGAGAGCTACGGTCGCGTCGCCTCGACCGGAAAGCCCGAGGAATTCGAGATTGATTTCCAGTCGTTAAACAAGTGGTTTTCCATCTCTGTCTATAGCCCAGCTCGGGAGTACTTCGTGGCGGTCTTCGACGACATCACCAAGCGCAAGCAGTTGGAAGAGCGGATCCATCAGATTCGTAGCGACCTTCTCTTCGCTGTCTCCCACGACTTAAAAGCCCCCCTTCAGACCCTGCGTCAAACCCAGGAGATGCTCGGCCAGCTCCCCCCGGCGGAAGCCTTGGCCCGCTTCCAGGAGTACGGCGAGATCTGGCGGCGCAATCTGCAGCGCCTGGAGCGGATGATCAATAACCTGGTGGACAGCCAGCGCGTCGAGGAAGACCGCTTCCCCCTGCTCCGCGCCCCCTGCGATCCAGTGGAAATGGTCCAGCGGGTGGTGGAGGACTTGGCCGGTTACGCGCCGAACCAGCAGGTAGTCTTCGATTTGAATTTAGAATCCGTTTCGCAGGGCTCTTGCGACCAGGAAGCCCTCTCCCGCGTGATAGAGAACCTGCTGACCAACGCCGTCAAGTTTTCACCCCAGGGAGGAAGGGTCGAGATCAGGTTAGGGTTGGAGGGAGACACGCTCCGGTTGGAGGTAGAGGACCAGGGCATCGGCATCCCCGCCCAAGAGCAGGAGCAGCTCTTCCAGCCCTTCCAGCGGAGCCGCTCAGCCAAGCAGAAGGGGATCCCCGGCACCGGCCTGGGTCTCTATGTCTGCCGTCGGATCGTGGAGGAGCACGGCGGCACCATCACCCTGGAGAGTGAGGAGGGGAAGGGAACCACGGTGACCGTGCGCCTGCCGTGGAGTAATGCACAAAATGAGTGAGTGGGCCTATCCTTTCATTCCGGCATCAGATTTAGGGTGATCGTATCGCCGGGCGAGCCGAACAGCATCAGATAGGCCGCCGCGCCGGATCCGGGTAGAACGGCGCTGCCGCTGCCGGGGCCGGAGGCAATCTGTTTGAAATCGGCGTCATACAGCCGCCATTCGCTGCCGCCGTCGATGGTCACCGAACCGGTGGCAGGCAGCGTGCGCCATTCGTTGAAGCCCTCGCTACCGATGGTCGCTGTGGAAGGTCCGGGGGTAAGCGTCAGGACTCCCGCCAGCGGGCGGAACAGGGTGCTGCCCTGACGGAGCCACTCCTGGCCCCTTATGGCGACGACGGCGATATCATTCAGGTCACGTCCGCTGTCCTGCGGGATCAGCAGGAACATCCGCGCCAACACGTCGTCGACCGACGCATCGACCACATCCATGGAAGGGGTGAACAGATAGCCGGGTAGGTCCGGCATAGCGATCAAGGTGAAGCGGGGATCGGCACTGCTGCCCATCATGGTTCGATCGTACATGCTCACATTGGCATTCAGGTAGGTCTTGCCAACCCGCTCCTGCCAGGCTGGCGTCATCAGTTGTTTGGCAAAGAGTTTTTCCGCAAGCAGAACGGTGATGAGATAGTGGCCATAGCCATACGTGGTTCTCGCTGCAAGGTAGCGTCGCCCGTCACCGATGACGGGGCTGTAGGAGAGCGTCGGATTCTCATCGCCAGTGTACCAGCCATCCGTACGCAGCTTGAGATTCTTTACCTTGCGGTTCCAGACGCCACCGGAGGCTGATTCGATGGTCAGAGAATGATCCGGCGCGAAACTGGCGCGGCACAATTTCAGGTTGGCGGCGTACAGTCCGCTGATGGCCTCTTGGTCCGTCTCTGACGGTGT
>JBGOWQ010000138.1:0-4387 GCA_041478715.1 Thermodesulfobiota bacterium
TGACCGACTCACTACCCGCAGGAACGACGTTTGTACAAGCGCCGGCCACCGCATCCGGACCCGAGGGAAGCTATGATGCCGGCGGCAGTCTTATAGTATGGGAGCTGGGGAACCTGAATCCCGGCGACTGGAAGCTGCTGCGCCTTGTGCTGAAGGTGAAACTGGGAGTAGCGGATGGCACGGTGGTCCACAACAAGGCCCTAGCAACCTCCACCAGACCCCCACTCGCAACAGAGTCGCTGGACGAGATCGTGGTGGTTGGCAGCAAGATCCATGAGGCTTACGTAAAAGGCTACACCGGGGATTTGGGCGCCACGTTCGGCCCCCAGCGAAACGTATCCCGCGGGGAGATCGCCGCCATCATCGCTCGCCTGCTGCAACTGCAAAACACCGTCACTGGCCAGCAATTCTATTCCGACGTCCCCCCCGGCCACTGGACCTTCAAATACGTGGAAGCCGTGTATCGCCTCGGCATCATGACGGGTTTTCCCGACGGCACTTTCCGGCCGGACGATCCGGCCACACGCGCCAACGTGGCAGTGGCCATGATCCGGGCCCGGGGCATCGATCCGGTGGCCTTCCTTCCCGCTGCACCGTTCCCAGACATTTCCGGCCATTGGGCAATCCGGGAGATCGAGACGGCCTATATCCTGGGGATTATCGAGGGCCTGCCGGACGGCACGTTCCACCCGGATGCCCCAATCGTGCGTGCGGAGACGGTCGCTCTGATCGACCGGGCTCTGGGACGCGGCCCCTTGCTGGAAGGATCGGTGATCCAACACTTCCCGGACTGCCAGCCCGGCGACTGGTTCTACGGCTGGGGTGAAGAGTCCTTCCAGAGCCACAAGGGCGTGCGAATGGCTTCGGGGTACGAAAGACTGTTGGGGTATCTGGACACCGGACCGGTGTGGTAAGTTAAAACTCGATTTCCCGGGTCGTTTTCAATATCACGATCCCGCTCTTGTCAGGGCGCGGTTCCAGTAGCGAATCAGCCATAACGCGCGCCGGCTGAAGTTGCTGTGGCCGTCTTCCACCAAAACCACCTCGTACCCCAACTGGTGGGCTCCGATACAAGTCGCGCGGACGCAGCCGTGGGTGAGCATCCCTGTGATCACCAACTGCCGCACGTTCCTTTCCCGCAGTTCCTGGTCCAAGGAAGTCTCTTCGAAAGCGTTGGGATGACGCTTATGGAGGATTCGTTCCTCTTCCAGCGGCCGGATCGCGGGATGCAACTGCCACCGGTCGGAATCTCTGACCAACGTGTTTTCGTTGGCGTGTTGCACATAGATGACGGGAACGCAGGCCCGGTGGGCCCGGTCCACCAGGATGTTGATGTTCGCCAGCACCTCTTCCGGATGGTAAATCGGGGTGGCCCTTTCAAACAGTCCCATTTGGACATCGATCACAAGCAATGCCGCGCGCGTCGGTTTCGTTTTCTTCGTTTGATTCATCCAATTCTCCTCAAGTCCGGTTTTCTGAACTTCCTGCGAATGCGATTGTACGATTCTGACACCTGTTTGCGAAAGCCTCTTGTTCTCAATCGGTGCGCGTCGCCGATCTTGCCAACCCGAGGGAAAATCTTTACCGGCTCTTCAACCCAAGTTTGCGTCAGGTTCATATCGTGGTGACATCCTATCCGTAGGAAAACTGCATCCGGGAGGTAGTAAAAAATGTGGAAACGAACAGCGCTGATCGGAGTGAGTATGTTGCTGGCGGGAGTACTGGTCACGTCCTGTGTGGCGGTGCCATTGGCTTCCTCCTCAACCACCGCAATTCCCAGCTCGACCGTCTCCAGTCCCACTGCCTCAGGTACCGCTACTTCCAGCAATCCAACGCCGGTCCTCTTAGTGGGTGTGGGCATGCACGTGGAACCTTTCGGTGCCCAGGTCAGTGCTTTGGTTGGCGGACAGGGACCAAAGAAGGACGCGTCCAAGGATTTTAGCAATCCCGCATTCTTTCAGCGACAACTGGGGGACATAGAAACCGTGGTTCAGATCCTGGAAGACCACGGAGGGAAAATCACTTTGCAGGCGCAGACCCCTTTCAGCCAAATCCTGGCGGAACAGGATTCCTCCTTTTTCGCCGATCTGCAGGGCCGGGGGAATGAGATCGCCCTCCATTTTCACGAATACAGCCATTTGGGGAACCAGGCCGATACGTTACCGGTGGAGACCTGGGCCGCGGTGATAGCCGAGGAGATTGACTGGCTGGAGCAGGCCGGCGCCGAATCGGTGCGCTACTGGAGCGGGGGAAACCTCTATCCCGGCGTGCTGGATGCGGCACAGCAGGTTGGCTTGAATGTGATGAGCGATTACAAGAACCCGAAACTGCAAGAGACGGACGCCGCGGTAGTGGGTGTCAATCCCTGGCGTCCGGCAGGCGGTCCCGATGGTACCGACTTATCCCGCTTCGCCACGCCCGATCCCCAGGGGTCCATCGTCTATCTGCCGGAGGGAGCTTACGACCCGGAGGCCTTCGCCCGCAAGCAGCAGATCCTGGCTGCAGGGGGCGACGAAGCCTATTTCCAATACCTGACAGAAAGCCTGCAGCGTTCACTACAGCAAGCGCAGGCGGACCGGGTGAACGTGTTCCACATCACGATCCACCCCGGGGAATTCCGCGGCGATCCAACCCAACCCTTCGCCGTGCTGGACCATTTCCTGCAAGAACAGATCGACCCCCTGGTGGCCGCTGGACGGGTCCAATGGGCCACGTTCTCGCAGATGGCGGACGCCTATCGTCAGTGGGAGACATCGGACACCGGCACAACGCCGAATCCCACTTCCACCGCGACACCGGCCGTTAGCAGCACGTCCTCCGGTTTCATCTCCTTCGTGGTGAACGTGCATGACTTTCGCCATCCGGAGGAAAGCGGCGACACGCTGCTCCGACTGGTGGATCTGTTCGAGCAGAGCGGTGTGCGGGGCGATTTCTACTTTACTGAACCGGTGGTCCGCGCCTACCAGGAGCAACGACCCGATGTGATCGAGCGGTTGCGAGATAGCGAGATGACCATCTCCTATCACACTCGTCCGCCGCACCCCCTGGCGCCTGGTTTTGACCAACCCCTGCGCTCGTTTTCCGGGCAGGCCTTGCAAGATGCGTTGCGCGACTACGAAACCTATCGCCTGGATCTGGCGACCGGAGGCTTGCTGATGGATCAAACGGGTGGTTATTCATACGTGCAACAAGTTTTCGGCTGCCCGCCGGTTACTGTCAGCGTACTGAACTCCCGCTACCGTCCCCAGGCTCTGCCAATCTACGCCGAGATGGACGCCCAGGCTACCGTGATCTATCACGAAACCGGCACGGACCTGGAGCAACCGTTTCAATGGACGGCGGGTTTGTTGGTGCGGCCAAGCGATTTCAGCGTGACTCGCTGGGCCGTTGATGGTGGAATAGAGGAATTCTGGTGGAATCGGTTGGACTCACGGGCGTTCAACCCCACTGACTACCTGCAGGAGCGCCTGGCAACCTGGCAGGCGGACCGCATCCCCTTTGTGACCGTACTGATCCACGAGAACAATTTCTACGGCCGGGGAGAGACCTCCTGGGATGCCATTTACTACGCGGACCGGCAGAAGACGCCCTTACCACCCCCTTACGACCTGAATGCGCCCGACGGATCCGTCCCCCGCAGCGCCGCCGAACAAGAGCAGATCTGGCAGGCTTACCAGAATCTGGTGGCCTATGCGGCCCGCCAAATGACGGTCGTCACCTCCCAGGATCTGGTCGCGCTGGCGAAAACCCCTCCAAACTAGTTTGCCACGATTGGGGATGGGGGCGGACGTTTCGTTTGACGGAGGGAGGATCGCTGGCCATAATGGGGCTCGGGAAGGAATTAAGATGCCCCAAGCGACCCTACACACGGAGCGGCTGCTTTTGCGACCCTTTATAATGGCCGATGCACGCGACGTGCAGCGCCTGTCCGGCGATCCAGCCATTGCGGATACCACACTGAACATTCCCCACCCTTACGAAGACGGCATGGCCGAGCAGTGGATCGCAACCCATCAAGCGAAGTTCGAAGCGGGAGAGCTGGCCAATTTCGCAGTGGTCCTGCGCGGAACCGGGGAACTGGTCGGCGCCATCGGGCTGGTGATCCGCCGCCGTTTCGACCGGGCCGAACTGGGTTACTGGATCGGACGTCCTTACTGGAAGCAAGGCTACTGCACGGAAGCCGGACGGGCGGTGCTGGCATACGGGTCTACCGAACTGAACCTCCACCGCATTCACGCCTCGTATTTGAGCCGGAATCCCGCTTCGGGCCGGGTGATGGAAAAGCTGGGGATGATGCAAGAAGGATGCCTCCGGCAACACGTCCAGAAGTGGGATCGGTTTGAGAATCTGGAACTGTTCGCCATTTTGAAACAGGAATGGGAATCCA
>JBGOWQ010000177.1:0-3570 GCA_041478715.1 Thermodesulfobiota bacterium
TCCAGCTTCGGCGACTTCCACCTCGACCGCGGTCTCGCCGTAGAGCGCCGTGACCGGCGCAAACGAGCGGCGATGGTGGATGGTGGGCCCGAGCCGGCTCAGCGCGGCAATATGCTCCGGCATTGCCGGTAGCCCGTCTGGCTGCCGCCCAAGCCGCACTAAAAGAAACATTGGGAGAAAAGGAAAAGTAAGCGGGGCATGATCCGCGCCAGAGAGGAAGAGCTCGAGGAGCAGATCCTTTCCCCGTTCGCCGCTCTGGCCAAGCGTAGCCGCGGCCGGGAAAGGCCGGAGGTGGAATGCTCGATCCGGACCGCGTTTCAGCGGGACCGGGATCGTATCGTCCACGCCAAGGCCTTTCGCCGGCTGAAGCACAAAACACAGGTCTACACCGATCCGGCCGGGGACCATTACCGCACCCGTCTGACCCATACTTTGGAGGTTTCCCAGATTGCCCGCACCATCGCTCGCGCGCTGCGCCTGAACGAGGACCTGACGGAAGCGATTGCTTTGGGGCATGATCTGGGTCACCCCCCATTTGGTCATGCCGGGGAAGTCGCTTTGGACGAGGTGTTACGCCGCATCAATCCGGCGAGTCATTTCCTCCATGCCGAGCAAAGTCTGCGCGTGGTAGACCTGCTGGAACGACAAAAACGGGCGGATGGCAGCGACGAAGTAGGTCTGAATCTGACCTGGGAAGTCCGCGACGGGATCCTGCACCATTCCAAGGGGGAAGGGGAGATTGAATTGAGCGGTCCGGCCACACTGGAAGGGCAGATCGTCCGTTTGGCGGACCGGGTGGCCTATCTCAGCCACGATGTCGATGACGCGTTACGCGCGCGGACCTTGTCGCTGCAGGAGCTGCCATTCCGCGCCCAATTCGGCCTGGGCGTTTCCGAGCTGATCGATGTGGTCGTGCACGACGTGATCGACTGCAGTCTCGGTCAACCCGGGATCTCTCTCAGCCCGCATTTGCAGGAGCAATTGGATGGACTGAAGGATTTTCTGTTCCAGCAAGTGTACCGCGACGCGGAGGCCAAGAAGGAAGAACTGAAATCCCGTCGCATGCTCACCTTGCTGTTTGAACACTATCTTGCCGATCCCACGTTGTTGGGACTTGAAGGCGAACCAGCCGAACAAGCGCAATCCGTGGCGGATTACATTGCCGGGATGACCGACCGCTTCGCGATCAAAGCCTTCACCGATCTCTTCCTGCCCCAGCCCTGGTAGCGGCCAGAGAACAAGCGATGCCCACGTACAGTCAAGCCCTGGAACGGTTACGCAACACCGTCGACATCACGGAAGTGATCGGTCAATACATTTCTTTGCGCAGAAGCGGCAAGAACCTGGTGGGCCTGTGCCCCTTCCATCAGGAAAAAACGCCTTCCTTTAGCGTATCACCGGACAATGGATTGTTTTACTGCTTTGGCTGCCATGCCGGCGGGGACGTGATCGCCTTCCTGATGCGGATCGAAAACCTACCGTTTGACGAAGCCGTAGAGACGCTGGCAGCAAAGGCGGGAATTGACCTGCCGGAACGAAGCGAGGCGGCCGCGGATGCACGCGAGAAAAAGGACCAGTTCTGGCAAATCTGCGAAAAGGCCTGCGCTTTCTACGAGAATATGCTGTTGTCGCCGGAAGGTGCGGGCGTCCGCGCTTACCTGGCTCACCGAGGCTTAAAAGAGCAAATCTGGCGCCAATTCCGCCTCGGTTTCGCCCCCGAAGGAAACAAGCTGGGAGCCCACCTGCGCCCCGCCCATCCCCTGGCGCTACTGATAAAAACCGGGTTGGCCACCGAACGCGAGGGAGGAGCGGATATCTTCCACGGCCGCTTGATGTTCCCGATCATGGATCTGCGCGGTCGGCCGATCGCTTTCGGCGGGCGGGCACTCGACGACCATGTCCAACCCAAGTACCTCAACACGGGACAGACGCCAATTTTTGAGAAAGGTCAGAACCTGTACGGTTTGGATGTGGCCAAACGACACATTATGGAGCGCCGGTCGGCGATCGTAGTGGAAGGATACATGGATCTTTTGTCCTGCCATCAATTCGGTTTCACCCACGCCGTGGCGTCCCTTGGCACCGCCTTGACCCCAGACCAGGTCAAGCTGCTGGCTCGTTTCAGCCAGCGGGTTACGCTGGCCTACGATGCCGATTTGGCCGGAGTGCGCGCCACGTTGCGGTCTGCGGAGCTATTCCGCACCGCAGAGATCGAAATCCAAGTCGCTGCGATGGAAGGGTATAAAGACCCGGACAGCTTTCTGCAAGGGGAAGGGAGTGAGCCATTTTCCCGCGCCCTTAGTCGTGCGCTTCCCGCGGCCGATTTCGCTTACCGCAAGATCGCCCAATCGCATGACTGGCAAGTGCCGGAGGAAAAACGGGCCGCGGTGATGGAGATCCTGGCCTTGATTTCCGGTCTGGACAATCTGTTGGAGCAGGAACAGCACATCAAGCGGCTGGCATTGGACGCCGGACTGGGCGAGGAGATCCTCTTTCAACAGATGAAGCAGCTGAAGGGACCGTCGCCAAAGACGACACCCGCACGAAAATCCGTTTCGATCGACGAAGCGCAGTACGCGGCTCGCACGATTCCAGCTGCTGAAGAGAAGCTTTTGCAGGTGGTGCTGGCCCAACCCTCCCTGCTGGCCGATTTGGAATTCTTGCAACCGGCAGATCTGCGCCATTCCGGTTGCCGGCGGATTTTGGAAGAAGTGCTGGCCGGCTGGCAGGAAGGGAAGAGCAAGCCAATCCTGTCGAGTGAAGACCCGGAGCTATTGGCGCTATTTTCCCGATTGCTGCTTTCCGGGCGCGAGGTAGTCGATCCCCTGGCGGAAGCGCGGCAATGTTGGGATCGAATCCAACTGGAGAAGACGAAGCAGGAATTGAAACGTCTAAAAGAAGAGATGAAGCAGCTGGAGCAGTCTGGAGAGAGGGATGCCTTGCAGCAGAAACTGTTACAATACCGGGAACTTGTGAATAAATCTCGCAGCAAGCTTGTTAAAGAAGAAGAGAATTGAAGGAATCAGCCACGGTGGGAAAAGCCAAAACGCAAACTAAAAAAGAAACCGCTTCTTTGCAGCCCGAAGAAGCTCCGGTTCCTGTGATCCATCCGAAGGGAAAGCGGGCGAAACCCAGTTCGCCTGTAGGAAACCCACCGGAACCAACCGGTCCCACCAAGCGCGCGCCCACAAAAAAAGAGAAACCGACAGCACCGAAGACCTCGGCGCAGCCGGTAGCACCGGCAGTGACCCCGTCGGGGAAAAAGGCCAAATCGATCCCCCCAGACAAGAAGGCCGCCAAAGATCACATGGCCGAAAAAGCAGTCACGGTCCCAGTCGTGAGCATTCCAACTTCGGCGAAGAAACCTCGATCCACGAAGAAAACGGACATTCCTGCTGCCGGCAAGAGTAGGACAACCTCCGATCAACCCCCCATTCTTGCGCAACCCTCCTCCCCACTCGAAGCGGAAACGATTCCATCCGCCCCGCCCAGCCAGAAGGAGGCAGCAAAGACTGGCCAGAAGGAAGCAGCAAAGACTGGCCAGAAGGAAGCAGCAAAAACCGGCAAAAA
>JBGOWQ010000195.1:0-3331 GCA_041478715.1 Thermodesulfobiota bacterium
AAGCACCTCCAAATCGGTATCGTCTTACTATACAACGGTCGCAAAGGCAAAAAGTTGCGATTTCTCGAATATTTTTCAGCGGCGAATTGCGGCTGAAATCATTATACCGGTCTACGAGGATTATGCAACCCAGGGATGGCTTTAGGATTATCGATTTGACATTCCGGTGCATACTCTTGTCTAATAGAGAGCGGAAAGAGTAGGGAAGGCGGTGAAAAACCGCCACGGTCCCGCCACTGTAAGGGATGAGCCCGAATGTGCCACTGGCTTGCTGGGAAGGCAAAAAGGGCAAGGACCCCGAGTCAGGAAACCTGCTTTCCGCCGCGAACAGCGGGAAATCCTTCGTCAGAAAGGAACGTGATATGAAAAAGAGGTTTTTTGTTTTAGGCCTGATCCTGGCCCTTCTTTCCGTCTGCCTGCCGGCCTGTCGGGAGAACCCTAATCTATCTCCGCAACCCACCGAGACGAATTCGCCAGTGGAATTCACGTTTACGCCCACTCCGCTGGCACCGTTATCTGCAGTGGATTATTTTGGGCGGGAAATGAAATTGACATCAAAACCTGCACGCATCATTTCCCTGGGGCCTTCCGCCACGGAGCTGGTCTACGCACTGGGATCCTTTGATCAGCTGGTGGCGGTAACAACCGCTGATGATTTTCCCAGCCAAGTTGCTTCCAAGGAGAAAGTGGGGGGGATGGACAACCCCAGTTTGGAGAAGATTCTATCCCTAGAACCGGATTTGGTCTTTGCCGTATTCGGCACCCCGATGACTTTGATCGAAAACCTGCGTCAGCAGCAGGTTCCCGTTTTTGGGCTCAATCCCAAAACCATCAAAGACGTGCTGCAAGATATTTACAGCCTGGGCAGCCTGTTGGGGCAAGAGGAAACTGCCAAGCTACTGATCGATCAGACCCTTTCCGCGATTACCACGCTGCAAAAGCGAGTCTCTGCTACCGCGACCTTACCGAAAGTGTACCTGGAAACATGGCCGCAAGAACCGTACTACACTTTTGGTCCCGGATCTTTCGGTGATGACCTGATCCGGATTGCCGGCGGGGAAAACCTTGGCGCATCTGCGGACGAGGCCTACCCGGCGCTATCCACGGATTACATCCTTTTTGAGAATCCGGATGCAATCGTCCTGGCGTACGCCGTCAGCGGGAATCCGCTGGAACAGGTGAAATCCCGACCCGGTTGGCAGACTGTATCAGCCGTCCTACAAAACAAGATCCTGGTCCCGGCCGATCCAAATATCTACCTTCGGCCCGGTCCCCGAATTCCCCAGGCACTGGACGAGCTGGCTCATTTCCTGCACCCCAACTGGTTTTAGTTTCTATTGCGGATCTTCCTTCTGGGCTCGCTGCTGCTGGCCTTGTTCACCTGGGGATTGTTTGTCGGGGGTGCTCCGCTCTCGATGTCCGAAGTGGGAGCAGCCTTCGTGGCACCCGCGGGTCTGGCGGAATCCCCTGCTAATTTCATTACTATCGTCTGGGACTTGCGCATCCCGCGGATGGTGGCAGCATTTTGCGTGGGCGCTGCATTGGCTTTGGCTGGAGCTCTCAGTCAGGCGTTGTTTCGCAACCCGTTGGCTGACCCCTTTATCCTTGGTACGAGTGCCGGTGCCAGTTTTGGCATTACCCTTGCCTTTCTTTTCAATCTGACTTACTTGGCACCGGGATGGTTGGCGATGCCTCCTTTTGCTTTCATGGGTTCGATTTTAGTCACCGCACTAGTCGTGATGATCGGGCGCAAGGGCAGCGCACTGCCGGTGAACACCCTATTGCTGGCCGGCGTGGCTGCCAATTACCTCTTTGTCTCATTGAGTACGGCCATCATGGCCTTTGGTCGGGAAATCCTCAACCGAACTGTATTCTGGAGCTTGGAAGGACTTGCCGGAGCCAACTGGACCTCCGTTTGGACCATCCTTCCCGGCCTAATTGTCGCCTCGATCGTAGCGCTCTCTCTGGCAAGGCCTTTGAATCTGCTTCTTTTGGGCGAAGAAAGCGCATTGGGGCTGGGTCTTGCTGTGCCATCGGTCAAGTGGTTGATTGTCGGATTGATCAGCCTGTTGACCGGGGTGGCAGTCTCCATCAGCGGTTTGATTGGTTTTGTGGGATTGGTGGTACCCCACATCTCCCGTATGCTGGTAGGGGCTCACCATCGCAGATTGCTACCGATGTCCTTTGTATGCGGTGGTATCCTCCTGCTCGGTGCAGACAATTTGGCGCGGTCCATCCTCCCGGGATCCGAAATTCCCGTTTCCGTAATCACGGCTCTACTGGGTGTCCCGTTCTTTATCTATTTGTTGCGGAAGAAATGAAAAACCCAGACTTGTCCATCTGCCAGCTGAGTGCGGGATATCAGAAAGGAAAACCGGTTCTGGAAGATCTATCGATCGGATTCCATTCCCAAACATTTGTGGCTCTGGTGGGACCCAACGGATCGGGGAAAACCACGATGCTGCGATCCATTCTTGGCATGGCGAATATCTATGGCGGGCGGATATTGTGGCGGGATCAGGCGATTGCGCAGATTCCCAGGCGGGAGCTTGCCCGACATATCGGTTTTTTACCACAGCAAACCGGGGAATCCTTGTCCTTTTCGGTGGAAGAAATGGCGATGATGGGCCGCTATCCTCACCAATCTTCCTGGACGGACACTGGGAATGACCGGCGGATCGTACAAAATGCCCTGCTTAGAGTCGGGATGTGGGAAAAAAAGAATCGTTTCTTCTCCCAGCTGTCTGGTGGGGAGCAACAGCGAGTTCTGATCGCGCGGGCTTTAGCTCAAGAGGCTGAATTTCTTCTGTTAGACGAGCCGACCTTGCACCTTGATGTGAAATACCAATTGGAGATTTCGCACTTGCTGAAGCAGTTGGCAGTGGAGGGGCTCGGTATTCTGGCGGTTTATCATGATCTGAGGCTGGCTCAACTCTACGCCGACCGGATCGTGATGCTGAAGCAAGGGAAACTGATCGCGGACACTGCTGCTGCGGAATTGGACCTAGAGCAGGTTAGAAAGCTTTTCGACATTGACCAGACCCTTGCCTCCTGGTTGCTGGGCACCGGCCATTTTCCCTCTGTCTCGCCGTAAGAACATGTGGAATCTGGATGAATGCCGTATGATTTGGGCTAGAATAGGATCAAGCGATTTAGGCGAACTATCTTGAGTTTAATAAAAATAGCCAAAGGAGGAGATAGGGAAGCTCTGGCCTTAGGAAAACGGCGATCCCGGGTTTTCCCCGGTTGTGCAACCATCACAAAAATGGAGGTTTAAATGGCAAACAAACTATTCATCCCCGGTCCAACAGAAGTTCAAAAGGAAATCCTG
>JBGOWQ010000135.1:0-4432 GCA_041478715.1 Thermodesulfobiota bacterium
GCCGGCGCGCGTTCTTACAATCCAAGAAACTCACCTCCCTCGCGGTACTCGAAAACGCCCTGCAGGCGTAGTTGTTCGCGCAGTTTCTTCAACGCTCCATTGATCCGCGATTTCACCGTTCCCAAGGGCAGATTCAAAATCCGGGCGATCTCCTTCTGGCTGTATCCCTCCAAATACCGCAGGACGACGACGGTTCGGTACGGGAAGCTCAAGTTATTCACCGCTTCCAGCACGCCCAATTCATCGGCACTCCGTTCCTGGAGGGAAACCTTCCAGGTATTCATGTCCGCCTGCAGGACCACCTTCTTGCGCTCACGCAACATCGCGCGGCACTTGTTGATCATGATTCGGGTGATCCATGTCTTGAAATAACAGGGCTGGCGGAGACGCGGTAAGCAACGGTAGGCAATCAGTGCCGTTTCTTGCGTTGCGTCGTAGGCGTCCTGTTGGTTTTCCATAATCACACAAGCGGCTCGATAGAGAGCCTGCTGCACGCTTTCGAACGCTTTCAGGAATGAATCCCGGTCTCCGGCTTGCGCAGCTCGGACTACGGTTTCCATTTCATTCTGAGACTCTCTATCGTTGAATAGATTCATTCCATCGGGATTTCGTTCGCTTTGAAACGAAAATAAATTCCTTTTCTTCGTCCCTTGCTACAGATCGGTCAAGATGGAATCGAAACCAATTCCCTTCTGATCCCAGCTCCGCTTCCGATTCTCTTCCACCCCCACGGAGGCCGGAGCGAAGAGAAATACGGATTCGGCAATCTTTTCCACCGATCCGTTGAGGGCGTAGATCGTGCCGCTTAGGAAATCAATACAGCGACGGGCGGATTCGTGATCGAGAACCTCCAGATTCACCACCACCGGCTTTTTCAGTTTCAGGTCGTCTGCGATTTTCATGCCGTCTTCGAAGCTTTTCGGCTCGGCTAGAACGATGGTGATGCTGCCTTTGCCCATAGCGAAAGGCGGATCACCCACAACTCTCGTTTCAGAACTCACCATTGTCGGAGCAGCACCCTCTTCCTCGGTCGATTCCTCCATGCCGAACAATCGCTTTACCCAGCTCATCTAACCTCTCCTTTCGCCGAAAATGGCTCGTCCGATCCGGACATGTGTAGCCCCTTCGGCGATCGCCTGCTCGAAATCGTCGCTCATGCCCATCGACAGGACCGGTAAAGCCCGCCCACTTTTCTGTTCCAGTTCATTCCTCCACAAACGCAGAGCCCGGAAATGCAGACAGGTTTCCTCGACCGAACCGATCGGGGGCACGGTCATTACCCCTTGAATTTCCAGGCAGGGAAGCGCCAGTGCGGCCAAAACATCCTCCCAAGCCTGGGGCAGGAATCCCTTCTTACCCGGATCCAATCCGATATTTATTTGTAATAATCCCGCGATTCGCCTTTTTTGTTCCTGGCCGATTCGATTCATCACCTCTGCCAATTCTAGATGATCTAGCGAATGAATGAGAGTAAAGAGCTGGGCGGCTTTCCTAGCCTTATTGCGTTGCAAGTGTCCCACCAAGTGCCAGCGCAAGGGAAGCAGCTGGAACTGGGGGATTTTTTTTTCCGCTTCTTGCACGTAACTTTCCCCAAAATCAGACAATCCCAGGCTGGCCGCTTCCTGGATTCGCGCGAGCGGAATGGTTTTGGTCACCGCAATCAGGGTCAGGTCGCCGGGGTCCCGTTTGGCTTCGATGCAAGATCTTTCGATTCGCAAGCGAACGCCGGCAATTGTATGGGCTAAGGTCATGGAAAGACGACCTTCTCCAGATCAGAAATCCCTTCTACTGCGATTTGGTCGTCAATGGCTGCCAGCAATTGAATCGGCTGAAAGACCCGTTCCTCGTCTTGAATGTAGACCCCCAACTGCCCTTGTGCCACAGAAAGCGCTGCCAGGGGCAAGAGGATCACTTGTCGCACCCATCCATAATAGACCTGGATGGTACCCGTGGGGGTTTTTGTCAAGCTGGGTATGAAATCAACAACGGACAATTGGGCCTGCCAACCGGCTTTCTCTTTGCCAATTTGGGAAACGTCGACCCAAACCCTTTCTGGTGAAAATGGAAACAGGACTTGCAGCCCGTTCTCCCTGGTGAAATGGCGAGCCTGTTCCGGAGTTAGATTGACCTGCAGCGTGCCTTGCGGGGCCACGATTTGAGCCAATGGGGTGCCGATGATCACGCTGGCACCCGGTGCGGCCAGATAGGTGACAAAACCAGCGGTGGGAGCCGTGTAGGAAACCTGGGACCCGCTGCGAACCGCACAGATTTCATCCCCCGATTTGACTCGTTCTCCTTGGGAGAAAAATGTCAGGAGCGAACCGTTTTGGGTGGCCCGGATTTCCGCGGTTTGTGCCTGAAACGAATAGGGGCACTTCAGATAGAGCTCCAGGTCTCCTCTGCGGGCATATTCCACCTGAACTTGATTGCGGGGCCAAACTAGAATCACCAAACCAACCAGTGCGCAAAGGACCACTACCAGCAATCGGGAGCGCGACATCAGTTTTGGCGGGTGTGGGAACCTCGGACGATTTTCTTCAGTTCCTGCAGGAAGGAGCCTACATCTTGGAATTGGCGGTAGACGGACGCAAAACGGACATAAGCGACCTCGTCCAAGTCCTTCAGCTTGCCCATCACCAGCTCACCAATCTGGGATGAAGCGATCTCCGGATCGTTGCGGTTTCGCAATTCCTTTTCCACTTCGTTTGTCAGTTGCTCGAGAACTACGAATGGAACAGGCCTCTTCTCGCAGGCTTTTTCCAATCCCTTGAGGATCTTGGACGGATCAAAGCTTTCCCGCCGATTATCTTTTTTTCGAACCCAAAGAGGGACCTCTTCAATCCGTTCATAGGTGGTGAATCGCCGCTGGCACGAGAGACATTCTCGTCTGCGTCGGATCGCCCCTTCTTTGGAGAAACGGGAATCCACTACACGATTCTTCGCAGAATGGCAATAGGGGCACGTCAAGTTGCTAGCGAACCACTATTTCTTCTTCAGAAACGAAGGGATTTCCAAATCCTCGCCGAAATCTCGCAGGTCAAAGGAGCCTGTGGATGGTTGTTCCGGCTTCGAGCCGGAACCAGGCGTCGGAGCGCCTCCCCCGGTTCGGCCTTCTTTCTTGTAACGGGCATCAAAACCGGTGGCAATCACCGTAATCTTGATTTGATCCTCCAGCGTATCGTCGATCACCGAACCGAAAATGATATTGGCATCCGGATCGGCGACTTGACTGATCAGATTAGCGGCCTCATTGATCTCGTTTAGGGTAGCGTTCTTGCCGCCCGTGATATTGAAGAGTAAGCCGCGCGCTCCCTCGATGGACGTTTCCAGCAACGGGCTGGATATCGCCATCCGAGCAGCTTCTACTGCCCGGTTCTCGCCCGTGCCGATTCCAATTCCCATCAAAGCGGTGCCGGCATCCCGCATAATCGTATTCACATCGGCAAAATCCAAATTGATCAGCCCGGGGACTGTAATCAAGTCCGAGATCCCTTGCACACCTTGCTTGATCACGTCGTCCGCAGATCGAAATGCATCCATCAAGGTTGTGTTTTTGGCCACCGCCTGCAACAACTTGTCATTGGGTATCGTAATCAAGGTATCAACTTTTTCTCGCAGCTTGGCGATCCCTTGCTCCGCAATTTGCGCTCTTCGACGCCCTTCGAAGGAGAAGGGTTTCGTCACAACGGCAATCGTCAGCGATCCGAGCTGTCTGGCGATCTCGGCAATAATGGGAGAAGCTCCAGTACCGGTACCACCTCCCATGCCGGAAGCGATAAAAATCAGGTCTGCACCTGCCAATGCTTCCGCAATCATATCGCGGGATTCCTCCGCAGCCCTTTCTCCTAGCTCGGGATTGAAACCGGCACCCAAACCCTTGGTGACCTTTGGTCCAATTTGGATTTGACGATCCGCCACGGACAGCTTGAGTACTTGAACGTCTGTGTTGATCGCGATGAATTCGACATGCTTGATCCCCGTCTCGATCATACGGTTTACCGCATTCGTGCCGCCGCCTCCAACACCGACAACTTTGATGCTCGCCTGGCTTTCTTCCCAAGGGTCGTACACGTTCATCTGCCTCCCTCCTTTATTTTGCGAAAACATCTTCGAACTCAAAATGCAACTCCCTCTTCCCGTCCTTCCTGGCCTTCTCTATGTAGATTTGCAGGAAGGGCAAGTGACGCTCGTAGTTTTCTCGTTCCAAACGAAAGGACAATTCCAATCCATCACTCAATTTTACGATGAATTGCCGGTTCTGCGCTATCTGCAATGCGATAATTTGTGCCCGCAGGTCCGCAGGAACCTGTTGAAGCAAATCAATGGCCTGCAGACTCAATTCCATTGGGAGGGATGTCGTATAGAAACTCGCCGTAACCGTGGGTTCCAGATCGGGTGACCTGATCATTTGCCCCGATTCCAACCATTCCCA